>DVHN01000055.1 GCA_018712075.1 Candidatus Fimimorpha faecalis | reverse complement strand
CGAATTTCAATTCCTTCTAATCGAAGTCCTCTTCCATGTGTTCCTGATGTCTCTCCATCGGATACAAAGTCTTGCCAGCCGTCGTTTTGTACATGCGTACGATAGGAAACCTTTAAAGTCTGTTCTGCTGGTCTTTCTACTTTTTCTAAGCCTGCAGCTGCATTCATTACCGTTTCTAATGCCTGATCCACTTCTTCTTGGGTCGCTGCTTCATTTGCTAATACTGCCTGTGCATTCTCCAATGCTTGTGCAAATACTGCCCAGCTTTCTTCGGTATATTCGGCTGCATCATAAGTTGCATAAATTGTAGTTGCTACCTCCAGACCTACTTTATTGATTTCTACTGGTTTTTCTGCTTTTTGTAATCCTTCGCCTGCATCAATCAACGTCTGTAATGCAGCATCTACTTCTTCTTGCGTTGTTTCTTCGTCTGCAATTACTTGATCTGCTACTTTCAGAGCTTCTTCAAGTATTGTCCAGCTCTCTTTCGTATATTCCGTTTCGTCATAAGTCTTATAAATTCCTGCAACTACCTTAATAGCATTTTTATCAACTGGTACTGGAATTTCTGCTTTTGTAAGTCCAGAGGCAGCATTCTTTAATGTTTCTAATGCGGCATCTACTTCTTCTTGTGTTGCTGCTTCATTTGCCAATACTGCCTGTGCATCCTCCAATGCTTGTGCAAATACTGCCCAGCTCTCTTTCGTATATTCCGTTTCGTCATAAGTACTGTAAATATCAGCTACTGCCTGTAAAATTGTCTTGTCCACAGTATCTGTTGCTTCTTTCAGATCCATTGCTGGCGCTAAACAGTAGAAAGCGGCTTCTACTACCTTAACTGCTACTTCTGCTTGACTCTCGCCATAAATCGCTCTAACAATATAATCTCCATATGGAATATTTGAGAATTTATAATTTCCATTCGCATCTGTTTTGGTTGTTGCAAGTACTTCTTCGGTATTTCCAGAAACATACAATACGATGTCTGCATTTGCAATTGGATTTCCATTCTCTGATACATATCCTGCGATTGTTTGAACATCGGTACCTGCGGTATCATAAATCGTCGCTTTCATATTGTCTGCTACTAAAGTATTTGCCTTTGATGTGCCAAGACCAACGTATCCTTTTCCTGTTGGAATTGCATTCATCGCTGCATCCAATACTAACTCATTATTCAGCCACATTTTAATCGTATTTCCAACAATTTCTGACTTCACATGGAGTGTTTCACCAGTTTTCCATTCTGGAGCTACGAAATCTTTTTCTGATACAACACCATCTTTTACTACTTTAATGCACCATTCATTGTTTTTATCCTTTGTTCCAACAGAAATATAATTACTGCTGTCTACCATACGAAGGATAAATCCTACATTAGAAGCGGTACTGCGTGCAATGAGATCCATTTCTACACTACCATTTTCAAATCCTGGAATTACTGTAGAACGAACAAAATTGGTTGCATTGTTTGTACCATCTTGGAATGACATTTCTGTCTTTCCATTTACTACTTGAATACTAATACTATTTGGATTTGTAGCTAAATATTCCCATGTAGAATTTCCTTGTCCATCTACACTTGCATAAGTTTGCTGTGTAGAAATCGGAGCCAACATTAAATCTACTTTTATATTTCCATCTTTTGTTATCTTTGCTGTAGTAGAAGCTGGATCAAATCCTTCTTTTTCTGCTGTTACAACATAAGTTCCTGCTGGAATCTCTTTTAATTCATAACGTCCGTCTGCATTCGTTACCGCTGTTATTGCTTTGTTATTTACCGCAATGCAAACTGTAGCGCCTTCTACTGGACGTCCTACTTGTGTTACATTTCCTGTAACTGTAACATTTACTTGCTCTAATACAAAATCTTTTGTAAGTTTTACTTCCTCTTTTGAAGTTGTGATGATTGCTTTTTCTGCATCGTACTGATCACTTTCTGCCGTAATTGTCCATTCACCAAATGTCAATCCATTGAGGACATAAACACCATTTGTGTCAGTTTCCGCAGTAATTTCTTTTTCATCCGCTTTTGCAGTTACTGTAATACCAGATAATTTGTTGCCATCTTTATCGGTTATTGTACCAGTAACAATGCCTGCAATTACTTCTAACTGATCTTTTGCCGTCTGCAATGCTTCTTTTGCTTTATCAACGGTATCTTGATCCATACTTGTATCTGCTAATACTTCTTTTGCATTTTCCAATGCTTCACTAAATGACTTCCATGTTGCTTCCGAATAATTCTCTTTTACTAATTGTTCCGATTGTTCTACTAATTGCTGAAGATCTGAAACATTTGCTTTTCGAGAAGTAATCGTCAAATTGTCTAAAATGAAATCGGTGTATCCTACTGCCTGGTTCTTAGAATCCGCCAAATTTGCTCCTAATTTTTCTGCAAAACTTGGATCTGATTCCGCAGGCTGATTTGTGGAATAAATACCAATCCAGCTTTGTCCTGACTCTTTCCATGAATTTTTACTGACCATTCTCCATCAATAACATCATTAACTAATTTACCACTCCATCCTGCCTGTGTATAAGGAGCATGTAATTTAGAAAGATGCGGACGGTTATCTACAACACCTTCTGCTCCGCCTAATACAAATGGATATAATCCCTGTGCTACATGTTCAAAGTCCTGTACATAGGTCGTTTCATCTTTCCAAAGATTCGATTCGTTTTCTACAATACGAATGTCATCAAAATATGCAGCTCCCTCTCCTGCATCTCGTTTCAACGTCAACGTTACCTCACTGCCATCTTCTGGAGCAGTAAAGAATACATACATATTTTGGAAATAACTTGGACGAGTTGGATCTTCAATCGTTGTGGAACAATTTCGATTATGCGCATATGCCTTACTATAATTCTGTGCAATTGATCTTTCTGTATAATTGGAGATAACTTCTCCTCCTGCCTCTACTTCAATATACGCTTTTGCATTTGCAGTATTATCTACACCTACATATGCAGCATATTTTTGTCCAGGGGTTAAATCTGTTAATGTCTGAGTTAAAGAAACTACATCTTCTGTATTGTTCAAACGCAGCATTGGATT
Source organism: Candidatus Fimimorpha faecalis (assembly GCA_018712075.1). Taxonomy (GTDB): domain Bacteria; phylum Bacillota; class Clostridia; order Lachnospirales; family Lachnospiraceae; genus Fimimorpha; species Fimimorpha faecalis. The sequence continues at coordinate 11,977 of DVHN01000055.1, read as the reverse complement.
TGCCGTTGCGTTTTTAACGATAGAAGCTCCTTCTCCCTCAATTGTCCAATGTTCCAATGTTCCGCTGTTGAATCCAGTATCTACAATATGTGCGTTTTCACTCCATTGAATTTCTGGATTTTCACTTGTTCCTTTATGAACTACATATGGAGTACCAGCTTCCGCTGTTAATGTGATCGTTCCATTTACAATTGGTACATCCGTTTCATCTGTCTTTCCAAGTTCTGTCAGGCGATATACTTTTACTGTTCCGCTCCATCCTTCTGGAACTTCCCATGTTGTTGTACCACCTTTTTGATTCCAATGGTATAATTTATGATCTTCTTCTGCAAGATCATCCCCATTTTGATCCCAGAACCAAGGAATCAAATAAGTTTCACCATCCATGATCTTCTTTCCGTTGAATGTCATCGTTCTAAGCTGATAACCAGCTTCATCTGGATCATTGGATTGCCTTGTAATTACTAAAGTATTTTCTCTTGCTTCATCTTGTAAGGTTACTTCCATCTCTGGCGTCCATTCAGAACCAGCCAATTCTACTGTTTCACCTTCTACCCATTTCATTACAAGATAATGCTGTACAAACTTGGATGCAATATCATCATCAAAAATATTGTAAATATAATCATCATAATCATTGCGTCCTCTCCAACCTTCAAAGTCGGACATATCATATCCACCTAACAATGGATTTACTGCTGCACCACCATATTTTGGATTATCTGCAACCCAGGAATCTTTCTGATGGTTACGAATAAAACGGGTAATCGCACTATTAATACCATTGGATGTCTGTGTTCCATAACTTAAATCGGTTGCCCAATGCTGGAATGTAGAATCATACTCATTTGCATAGCCCCATTCATTTGCAACACGCCATCCACAGTTTGTTACTTCTTTTGCCAGCTGACGGCTTGGCCATGTACTATTATCACCACTTGCTCCATTGCCCCAAACATCAATATAAATGAAGTTCAGTTTGTTTTCATCGCCGCCCAAAGCTTCTCTTAATTCATTCCAACGCTCTGCACGACGACCAGAACGCAAATCAAAATCCGCATCAATTCCATATCCAGAATCGCCCCAATTCCATTGATAACTGTATTCATCTGGGTAAGTTGGGTTCTGTCTGATTAATTCTTCATCAAATGCTTCTGCTTCTGGATACATTTCGCTCGCATTGACATGAATACCAAATTTTGCTCCATATTCGGAACCTTTATCGAGTAATACCTTCATATCTTCTGCACCACCCATACGTTCCCCAATATTGGCGTAATCTGGATGACCAGAATCATGACCTTCACTTGCATATCCTTTTAACAATACCATCTGTCCTAAACCGTCTGTATGAAGATAAACTTTCTTTACATTATCTAAGGTCAATAAAAATGGATTTTGTGCCTGACTTGCCATATTCATAGAAATACGCATTGATACCATGTCTTTTACATCTTCCCATCCATATGGGTTATTCATAATGGAACGATATGCAATCGCACCATCCTGCCAATTCACGGTACCATCTTCATTCTCATCTCCAGTAATGGCAATCTTTGTACAAGGGAGTTCTTCTTCTGTATTTTCTGCACGATATCCTTCTCCCTTTTGATAAATCCAATAATTACTTGCTAAGCTAACATCTTGATAGCCTTCTTCATTGGATACCGTAGCAACAACACGCTGCCAATCTTTTGTTACCGTTGCCTCTGAATTACTCCAAAGACCTGCGCTCAATCCATCCGCAGATACAAACGCATACATATATCCAGCTACTGACTCTTTTTGTGTACCATCTACCTCAAAATGCGTATCTCCACTTTGAATTACACTCGTGGACATATTAGCACCACTGAACGATGCAGCAGACTGTGTACTTCTGACAGAAAGCAAATTCAACGCTGGAATTTGAATCGTCTTCACACTAACTGGTTTATGATTTTCAATACTTGTAATCTTATAAGTTAATGTATTTTTCTCTACAGTTAATGTGGAAGTAATTGTAGCATCAATTGCATTGGCATCATCTTTTACTTCCATTACATAAGTTGCCTGATTATCCGCAGTCTTTGTATAAGTAACCTTTGGAGTAACAACGACTCCTGCATTGGAAAAGCCTGTCTTATTCAATACAATTGTATTGTTTACTTCAATTTCTCCAAGCATTTTTTTGCCATTTAAGGCTTCTGTTTTCATTGTATATCCAATTACTCTTGGGAATGTATTATCAATACCAACTTCCATTTCTTCAGAAGCAATTGTATCAGGTGCAGTATAATCCACTGGTTCTGATTCTTTTAATACAATGTCCTCTACTGTAAAATCATTTTCTGGTAATTGGATTTGAGTTGAAGTAGTTTGATATCCAGTTTTTGAAACAACTAATGTATATTCATCTGCTGGAATACCTGAAAATTTATAGCTTCCATCTTCCGCTGTCGTCTCATTATAACTTCCCATCCGAACATTTGCACCTGCAATCGGATTTTGAGACTCATCCATAACTTTACCAGTAACATTTACATAAACGGTAGGTTTACCTTGATCGTAGCTACCCGCATTTACAACTTCCCAAGTATCTTCTGTTTTTCCTACTACACAGGTTTCTGTGCCATCTTCATTCGTTTTAAATATTTCTACATCTTTAAATTTAACTGTTCCATTTGCAAGCTGAATACCGATTGGAAATTCTTTATAAACATTCAGTAACTCTAATCCTGGCTTATTGCTTGTTGGCTCATAAGCATTTCCATTATTACAAGGAGTTCCATTAATCGTAATCCAGAGTTTGGTTCCTTCAAACTTCATTTCTAATACTGTTTCTTCTCCTGATGCAGCTACTCCAGTACTTGTGTATCCATTATAAGTCTTTCCATTTTCGGTTCCTCTTGCCTGCCAAAACCAATCATTTTCGGCACCAACGCCAATAAACTGGTTTACTCCTTTTGCATGAATTGCAAAATAGTTCTTTCCACTTCTTTTTACAACCATGCGAATACGGCCTTTATCAATTCCCTGTGCTTCTGGATTTGTAAGTTTTAAAAATGATTGATTCTGGTCATTGCTTCCACTTGCTGCGGAAAATGTTCTCCATATTTCTGGAACTTCTTCTCCTGGCTCTTTTCCAGGTTCTTCGGTACTTGTTCCATCATCATAAGTTTCTCCATTTTCCTCTGTACTCAAAGCCCATTCATCTGCTCCATTAGCTACTACAACCGTCTCTTCTCCGTTTTCAATCTTACTTACAGTAAAATCTTTAAAACTAATATTGGCAGAAGGAGTTCCAAGTATAAGCGCAATTCCACTTTCCTTTAATGTGCTCAGCAATTCTAATGTCTTGTTATTGCCTCCATTTACTGTCTGGGTAATTGTCTTTGTCTCTCCATTGATAGAAACTTCCAATGTTGGATTTTCTTCATTTGTATCAAACTTAATATCTAATTTAACTTCTTCTCCTTCTTTTGGAGCTGTCACGTTCTCTAATCCAATCCATCCATTCTTTGTTCCATCTTGAGATTTATTTTGAATAAACCATTTATTCGTTGTATCTGTTGCAATACCAATAAAATCTTGATTAGAAGAAGATTTTACTCCTATATATGTCTTATTTAAACTTTCTACATTGGAGCGAAATGTCATTTGGACTCTTCCTGCTTCTAATCCCTTTGCTTCTGGATTTTGCAATACTAAATAGGCTCTTTTTGCACTATCATTCGTAGACTCTCCAGCCGCAAAGGTTCTCCATACGGATGCCTGTGCCGATGCATGAATTGCATTCGATGGAATTAACTGCGATATTATCATAACTGCTACTAACAGCCACGACAATATTCTCTTTTTTCGTTTTTCCATATAAAGTCTCCTTTCTTTTGTTTTACATAATTCCATTTACTACCGATTTTTCCGTTCCTCCTTCCTCAAAACAAAACCTCGGTTTTATTTCATAAATTTTACATAATTTTACCATACTTTTTTTATTATTTATAGATATATATCCTATAATGCAAATTAAATACAGCTTTGTGCAAATAATATCATACTATTTTTTTTAATTATGTTGATATTTTTTCTACATTTTTTACAACAAGGCAAAAAAATGCGATATTGAGCACGCAACTATATTGCCATTTGCCCAATATCGCATTTTACTTATTATACTTTAAAACAGCTTCCACCAATAAATTCTCTTAAAACAGAGTTTTTTGGTATGTTTTCACTATTCACTCCTAAAAAATAATCTAGAAATTTTAATAATCGTTTTGCTTCCTGATATTCTGGCGTTTCCTCCTGAATATAAAAGAGTAATGGTTCTGCATACTGTTTGATTACTGCCAACTCATATACTAACGCAGAATTAAACATCGCATCTGCAGATTCTTGATAAGGAAAAATATTCCGTTCTTCTCCTCTTCTCACACTATACCAGCGTGCAATCGTTTCTCTTGCACTTGTTCCTCTTGTTCTTGCATCTCTTACAATTCTTCTTAACAAACGTCCATCCGTACTTGGAATACGATTATGCTCGTCAATATTCAGCTGCGTCAAGGCGCTAATATAGATCTTAAATTTATGTTCCATCGGAAGGGTTAATGTTAACCGATCATTCAAACAATGAATTCCTTCTATAATCAGAATATCATTCTTTCCCATAGAAAGAACCCTTCCTTTATATTCTCTTACCCCTGTAATAAAATTATAAGTCGGCATAGAAACCATTTCCCCTTGCAGCAATGCATTCATATCCTGATTAAATTGTTGAATATCAATACATTCCAATGCTTCAAAATCGTAGTTTCCCTGCTCATCCCTCGGACTCAATTCTCGATTATGAAAATAATCATCTACACTAATAATATGAGGTTTCATGCCAATCGCTTTTAGCTGAATGGACAAACGATGTGCAAACGTTGTTTTTCCTGAAGAAGACGGTCCTGCAATCATAACAAACTTTTTCTGTGGCTGCGATACAATCTGTTCTGCCAATTCTGCTAATTTCTTTTCCATTAAAGCTTCTTGTACAAGAATCAAATCATTTATCTTTCCCTTCGCAATCATCCGATTCAATTCCCCTACACTTTCTGCTTCTAACTGTCTGCTCCACCCGTAGGATTCCTTCATTACTTCATAGATTCGATTTTGTGGAGCAAAAGCTGGAACTTCTTTTGGTCGTTCTTTCACTGGAAGCTGCAAAACAAATCCCTTATCATACAAAAATAGACCAAAATAGCGCAGCATCCCCGTTGATGGAGCCATATAGCCATAAAAATAATCTTCAAACCCATCTATATCATAAATATTGACTTGAGAATTACGCCGAAAGTAAAAGAGCATCTCCTTATCGTACATTTTATACTTATGGAATCGTTCTGCCGCTTCTTTCGTACCAATAATTCTTTTTGTAATTGGCAGATCCATTTCTACCAGCTCATACATCTTTCTTTTTACTTGTTCTAAAAGCTCTGCGGTAATAGTTAAATCTCCCGTCGATTCACAGTACAACCCCTTACTCAAAGAAAAATAAATTTTTATGGATCGAATCTGTTCTTCTCCGACTAACTCAAAAAATGCTTTTAACATTAGAAAAACAACGCTTCTCTGGTATGTCTGTATTCCTTCTCTCGTAGCCGTTGTAAGAAATTCTACTTTTGCTCCATCTTTTACTTCCGTTTTCAGTTCTGTCAGTTTATGATCTGCCATAACTAATATAATATCATCCGAATAATATTCTTGGTATTCTCTAACAACTTGTAAATACGTTGTATGTTCCCCATATTGTTTTTTTTCCTGATTAATCAATACCTCTACCATTATTCCCTCCTAAATCGAATTATGCGTTTCCTGCCGTTCTTTCATTTATCACACTACTTGAAATGGATCACGAACTGGAATTGCAATCAATTCTACCTCATCCCCTAATTTTTTCTGTAAATATTCCATCATATAGGCAATAAAAATCTGTTCTGTCCGATAATGTCCCGCATCAATGACTGGAAAATTTAAATCCATCGCATCCAATCCTATATGATGATTGATATCTCCTGTAATAAGAACGTCTGCTCCTTTTTTTATTGAAGCATCCATATATTCTTTTCCACTTCCTGGCACAATACTAACCGTATGAATCATTTTGTACATCTGCTCTTTGGAGGCATAAATCGTCAATACTTTATTTCCAAATATCTGTTTTACGAACTGAGCGAATTGTTCCAATGTCATTGGATGTTTTAATTGTCCAATACGTCCAATTCCTGCTTTACATTCTTTTCCTGTTTCATCTTGATAAATCACTTCTTCATCTAAGACTTCGATACAATCCAGTCCTAATTTTTCTGCTGCTAAATAAGCCATTCCTTTTTCTGATGCGTCAAAATTCGTATGCATTGCATAATAACAAATTTTATTTTGCAGCAATTTTATAATTCTTCTCCCGTTTGGTGTTTCATCGGTAATGCGTTTGATAGCGGAAAACAACATTGGATGGTGGGTAATAATCATATCCGCATTTTCTAAAACGGCACGTTCTGCGACTTCATCAGTCAATTCCAATCCAATTACTATTTTTTTCACCTTTCGTGTACGTTCTCCTAATAATAAACCAACATTATCCCATTCACATGCTAACCGTTCTGGTGCAATCTGGTTTAACTGTTTTATTACTGTATTACAATCCATACTATGTAGTTCCTTTCTATTTGCTTTCATTTTTCTTAATTAATTTCCATGCTTCTTGTATCATATGTAAATCATCTTCTAGCTCTTTCTGTCTTTCCATAGATCGACTTGTCTTAGTTTTTCTCAGTTTCTCCAACAACTGTTTCTTCGTCCGCTCTTCCCATCTTAAATAAGACAGAAAAACTTCTTCCCCACTCTTTAAAAGAGAGTTTCCATAACGGTATTCCAGATTTCCCCATTCTTTGGATTCGTTTCCTATCTGTTCTCCTATTACTACATGCATTACTACATAATATTTTCCATCTTCCAATACCATCTTCTCTTCTGAAATCAAGTAATGATGCGCTGTCAAATACCGCCTTACCTCTTCCACCTCTGACTGAGGGGAAAGAACTAACTCTTTCAGTGATTGCACAACTTCTTTTCCAGCTTCTAAAATTTGTATCATCAACGGTCCACCAATCCCCGACAAAATAACGGTATCGACTTCTCCTATTTTTAATTGCTCCATTCCATTGCTCAATCTCGTCTCAATTCGGTCTTCTAATCCAGATTCCTGAATATGTCCAGCAGCCCGCTGTAAAGGCCCCTTTCCAATATCCATTGCAATTGCTTTTGGACTAATCAATTGCTTCACTAGATAAATTGGTACAAACCCATGATCACATCCAATATCTGCAATTCGATTTCCAGCCGTTACAAACGATGCAATTACTTGCAAACGCTTTGATAATGTAATACCTGCTTCTTTGTCTCTCATAATTACCTCTCAATTTCCTATTTACATTCCAGTATTTACATTCCAGGCTATTGCTCCCCTTGTTCCTACTGCTCAACCATCCAATAACCATGGTTTAGCCCGTGTAATCACGGGCTGACTAATTTTTTATACTAATATAAAAGTCGATGGCTGTTATTCGGGACTTTTATAGTAAATAATCTCTTAATTTTTTGCTTCTGGTTGGATGTTTTAGTTTACGCAATGCTTTTGCTTCGATCTGGCGAATTCGCTCCCTTGTTACATGGAATTCTCTCCCAACTTCTTCCAGTGTACGCTGTCTTCCATCATTTAATCCAAACCGAAGCCGCAGTACTTTTTCTTCTCGATCCGTTAATGTTCCTAACACCTCTTCCAATTGCTCACATAACAGTGTATGTGCAGCCTCTTCTGCTGGAATCGGCATATGATTGTCCTGGATAAAATCTCCCAAATGACTGTCTTCTTCCTCTCCAATTGGCGTTTCCAATGAGACAGGTGATTGGGACGCTTTTAATATTTCGTTTACTTTTTCTACTGCAATTCCCATTTTTTTCGCCAATTCCTCTGGAGTTGGTTCCCTTCCCAGTTCCTGAACCATTTGTCTGGATATACGCAACATTCGATTAATGGTTTCTACCATATGAACAGGAATACGAATCGTTCTAGCTTGATCGGCGATTGCTCTTGTAATCGCCTGCCGAATCCACCATGTCGCATACGTACTAAATTTATATCCCTTTGTATAGTCGAATTTTTCTACCGCTTTAATTAATCCAATATTTCCTTCTTGAATCAAATCAGAAAAAAGTAATCCCCTACCCGTATACCGTTTTGCAACGCTTACAACAAGCCGAAGATTCGCTTCTGCCAGCCGCTTTCTGGCTTCCTTATTCCCTTCTTGTGCCTTTTGAGCCAATAAAAGTTCTTCTTTTGTCGTTAATAATGGAATTTTTCCTATTTCTTTTAAATACATATGAATAGGATCGCTTCCATTTTCTTCCTGTAAAGAAACATCTTCCTCCACTCCTGATTCTTCCAAAAACTCTTCTATTTCTACTGGCTCTTTCATTTGCAGAATATCAATTCCCTGTGATTCCATATAGTCTAAAATATATTCATAATCGGATTCACTCAATGAAATATTTTTAAAGAAGTCACTGACCTCCTGAAATTCTAGCATATTCTTTTGTTTTCTTGCCCGCATTACTAATTGCTGCAATCCTTCGTTAAGCTTGGTCAGTCGTTCTTCCATTCCTATCCTTCCTTCCGCATACACTGTTCCTTTATATCATCTCCTTAATCGAGAGAAATATTCAGTTGTTCCAATTCCTTCTTTCTGCGGACAATTTCTTGCAGCTCATCCATCTGTTGTATATGCCTGCTCATTTCTTCTAAATGATTCCGTTTAATCCGTAAAACAGCTTCCCGAAATGCTCGATTTTTCTCTTCTCTTGTCGGATAACTCGGCAGCTTCGCATGAAAAATTGCAGCTACCTGTTTATCTTGCTCTTCTTCTTGCATAAAATGATTTAAAATCTCTGCTGGATTTATTTCTCCCTGTTCTCCTTGAGCAAATAGTAGTTTTGCAATTTTTTGATAAATTCCTTCCGTAAAATCACCAGGCTCTAAAACATCATGAACGTTAGGAAAGATTTCTGGTTCTTCACAAATCCAGGTAAGCAGCAATTTTTGCGCTTGTTTCACTCCAGCATCTTTTTCTCTTCGGGACTGCATTCCAGAGCGTGGCTTGATTGGCTTTTCTTCTAATTCCGCACGACTTCCATAATAAATCACTCTTCGTTTTAACAAATCATACGAAATATGGTAGGTTCTGGAAACTGCTTCCATATAGTTATTCCGTTCCATCTCATCTGAAAATTCCAAAAGTTTTTTTGCTGTCTCATTAAAAAATCGTGTTTTTTGTTCTGGATCTTCCATAGAATATTGATTCTTTATCACACGTATTTCAAATAAAAAGCTATTCTCTGCTTCATCCAGCCTTTGCTGAAATGCTTCTGCTCCTTCTGCCTTTATAAATTCATCTGGATCTTTATACGGTTTTAAATTCAAGACTCGGATCGAAAGCCCTGCATTTCTCAAAATTGGAATTGCTCGCAGCGCCGCATTGATTCCTGCCGTATCACTGTCATAGGCTAAAATTACTTCTTTTGTATAACGTTTGATGAGTAAACCATGTTGTAGTGTAAAAGCTGTTCCGAGAGAAGCAACTGCATTTGTGAAACCTGCCTGGTGCATACTAATTACATCCATATATCCTTCACAAATCAAAATATATGACTTTCTAGATTTTCTAGCCGCATTCATTCCGTAAAGATTACGGCTTTTATCAAATATCTTTGTCTCTGGAGAATTTAAATATTTCGGACTTCCATCTCCCATAACTCGTCCTCCAAATCCAATGACTCGATTGTTAATGTCCATAATCGGAAACATTACTCGATTCCAGAACTTATCATATGCACCTCGTTCTTCTATTTTAACCAATCCAGATTCTTTTAAAACAAGGTCCGAATATCCCTGCTGTTTTAAATATCGGTATAAATCATTTGGATATGGATTGGCAAATCCTAACCCGAATGATTTAATGGTTTGATCACTCAAGCCACGACTTTTTAAATATTCATATCCTCTCGCTCCATTTTCACTTTTTAACTGATAATAAAAATAAAGTGCCGCTTTTTTTTGAATCTCTAAGAGTAAATTCTTTTCATCCGTTCTTTTCTTATCCTCTTTGGAATATTCTGCTTCTGGAAGTGTTACACCTGCCCGATCTGCAAGTAACTTTAATGCATCCACAAATCCAAAATTTTCATATTCCATAATAAAACTAATTACATTTCCTCCCTTTCCACATCCAAAACAATAATATATCTGTTTGCCTGGAGATACAGAAAAAGAGGGAGATTTTTCATTGTGAAACGGACATAGGCCAAAATAACTGCTGCCCTTCTTTTTCAGCTGGACATAACTTCCAATTACATCTACTATATCATTCCGTTCACGAACTTCTTCAATTACTTCTTCTGGATAATACAATATGCACCCTTCCTTTCATCGTTTTAAGTGATAAGTTGCTGTTTGGAACTTTTATAGTAAATTATAAGCGAAATCGTTGTCTTATTCAATCAATTTCACTGTTTTTTTTCTTTTATTGACCTATTTTTTCTATCCTGATATAATAACTAAGAAAGCTTACCCAACGGCGAAACAATGAAACAATTTATTTCAACACTAATTTCAATGTTTGAGAAGCAAGAAAGTAAATAGAAAGGATGATATTACCATGTCTAAAATTGATACAGTTCGTGCTGCAATGGTTGCCGCAATGAAGGCAAAAGATAAACCAAGAAAGGATGCATTATCCATGCTGCTTTCTGTTTTAAAAAATGCAGCGATTGATAAACGCTCGGATTTAACGGAACAAGAAGAAAATATGGTTATTTTAAAGGAAATTAAACAAACAAAAGAAACCTTGGAATCCACTCCTGAAAATCGTACTGATATCATTGAAGAATGCAAGCTTCGTATCGCTGTTTATGAAGAATTTGCCCCAAAAATGATGGACGAAACAGAAATAAAAACAGTGATTGCAGAAGTACTCGCTTCCCTTGAAATTACAACACCAACAAATAAAGACAAAGGACGTATTATGAAAAACCTTATGCCAAAGGTAAAAGGAAAAGCCGATACAAAACTAGTAAATCAGATTTTATCTTCCATGATTTCATAACGTTACTATAAAACAAGCAGCAACGATTAACCGACTATTTTTGTCCCATTTTTAATCGTTGCTGCCTATTTTTTTGTTCTATTACGAGGTTCCTTTCTTTCATTTCTGCATATACTAATGATAAAACCAATCAGGAAGTTTTATGGCAAATCAAAAATTAGATAATTTATTAAATCTCTCTCTTGATCTTACGCCAGAAGAGCGTCAGAAATCGGATGTGCTAAATATCGGGTATGAAGGGGATAATATTTGGGAACTTATTGTACGTTATACTGGAGATCTTTCTGAACTTTTATCCGACTATGAAGACATTACTGTTGTAAACCTTTTTTCAGGCTTTGCCATTTTAACGATTCCACAAAAATATATTGAGTCTCTCTCTGCTTTGCCACAAATCACATTTATTGAACAGCCAAAACGATTATTTTTTAATATCAATCAAGCCCGAAGCGCCTCTTGCATTAACCCACTCTTTTATTCTCCATGGAATTTAAGCGGAAAAGGAATTTTAATTGGAATTGTCGATTCTGGAATTACATTGACTCACCCTGATTTTTTAAATGAGGATGGTACAACAAGGGTTCTTTTTCTTTGGGATCAAACAGCGGATGGAACGCCCCCTGCTGGCTATGCAACTGGAGCAGAATGGTCCAAAGAAGAAATTGATTCTGCATTACAAAACCGAGAAACCATTACAACCGATTTAAGTGGTCATGGAACGGCTGTAGCTGGAATTGCCGCAGGAAATGGGCGTGCAAGCCAAAATCGTTACCGTGGTATAGCATTTGATGCTT
>DVHN01000054.1 GCA_018712075.1 Candidatus Fimimorpha faecalis | reverse complement strand
GTGCGAATATATTATAACGGAGGATTTTTCAATGGACAAGTATGTTTACGATGATAAAAATGGTCTGTAGTATGAACTGCAAGGAGATTATTATATTCCTTGTCTTATTTTACCAGCCGAAAAAGAACAGCCTATCGGTTTGTGGGGATAGCGGCACTTGCGGTATCTGAAAGAATACCGCAGAGTCACCTACATAACCCTGCTTACGAGTGGCAGACTAAACGACTACCTTGCTGACATCGACAGACAGGCACAGGAGCGTTTGTTTCTGCTGACAAAGCAGATTGCAGAGCAAGAAAATGTGAATGAGCAACTGAAAGCAGATAATGCAATGCTATGGGTTCAGAAAATGAATGAAATACAGTCCAGAGTTAGGGATATAATTTTCAGCGAAATTATCTACGCATAGCGAGACAAGTAGTTAGGGCGGTAAGCAAGTTTTGAGTTTACTGCCCTTTTCGGCACATAAACGAAATATGAAGATAAATATTGTTTTTTGCAAATAAAACTTGGCAATTCAATTTGGAGGTTTCTATTATGAACAAGGATGAAATTTTAGCAAAAAGCAGAGCGGAAAATAAGAACAAGGATGTATATGAACAAGAAGTCTTAAAGCAGGCAAGTAGAAGCGCAGTTGTAGTTCAGATGGCTTTGGCGACGCTCTTTTTTGTAACGCAGATATTTACCGGAAGAGGTGTCAACTGGGGATTATGGGCGCTTGTTTTCAGCGCAAGTATGACGATCAACTGGGTGAAATATATTAAACTTCACCGTAAGTACGAACTTTTGATAGCAATCGCCTATATAATATTGGTGTCTATAATGTCTGGATACTACATCTATAACCTGATTGTATCTTCCCCTATCCAGTAAGGCGGTGGCAAATATGGATGATAAGCTGATATTAAAAAATCACCTAAAAGAAACACGGATAGAATTGAAATTATCACAAAGTCAACTGGCGGATATGGTTGGTGTTTCTCGGAACACAATTAGTTCTATTGAAACGGGGCAGTTTAGTCCTACTGCAAAGTTAGCACTGGTTTTGTGTATCGCCCTTGATAAAAAATTTGAAGAATTATTTTACTTTAATTTAGTGGATAGATGTGATTTAAAGGACGAACTGAGGAATCGGAATTGTTAGGGGGTGAAGTTTGTGAAACAAACAAAAATAGTCCAAGTGCAGGCATATGACAACTACAATCTTGACGTTAAAATAGATTATCCTGCAAACAGTGAAAGTGTTATTATTTTCTGTCATGGCAGCGGTGTTAATACTTATGATAATCACAGAGAGATTGCTGGAAAAGATTTTAATTATTTTGATTTGTTTGCTGATGAATTTTGCAAACGTAATATTGCCTTTTGTCGCTGGAACACAAGAGGGTGCAGAATATCAGATATTCCCCCAGATTTTGTGTCTATCAATCTTGAGGAATATGCAAATTATTGTCCGTCAACATCTATCCAAGATATTATAACAGTAAAAGATTATATAAAGAAGTTACCACAATTTAAAAATTCTAAAATATTGCTTATGGGAATTAGTGAGGGAGCTACCCTTATCCCCTATGCTATGGCACAGTGTAATGACGTTGAGGGATTGCTACTTTTGAGCTTCTCTTATGAGAATATGAGGTATACTCTTGATTGGCAATTAAGTGGTGGCAGTTCTATGGTTAATATGTGTAAGTATTTTGATTGCAGGGAAAAGGGATTTATAGAAAAAACAGATTTTGCCTTTGATAAATTAGACGTCCGTTCTTCTCTTTTTCCAGATGTTGAATTTGAAGATTTGGATATAGATAAAGACGGAAAACTTACACAAAATGATTTTGCACTACAAATGGCAGATTATAAAAAGCAAGTGTTTCAAGCTATAGAGGATAATGATGATGAATGGTTAAAAAATAATTATTCTGTTCAAATAACGGCAAAATGGTGTAAAGAACATTTTGCATTGCCTAATATGGCAGAAACTATGCGTTCGTTGAATGTACCCATATACATTTTTCAAGGGGAAGATGATGCAAACATTCCTATTTCAGATCTTGATAAAATCCGTGATGATTTTAAAAAATGGGGAAAATCAAATTTGCATATTTTCACTTTCCCAAAGCACGACCATGATTTGAATTATTTACAGTATATTTTTAATGGCACAATACCTGAAGGATTACAACGTGTTTTTGATATAGCACGGTTATTTTGTAAGTTATAAAAATTATATTTTATGTTGATAAAATTCCAGTTTGAATATCAGTAAATTGATATGGTATAAAAAAGTTGACACCCCATACTCAAGGATTTGAGATATAATCAAGAGAATAAGGAGTGAACAAAAATGACAGAAAACAGACAATACGACCATGAATACAAAGTACAGGCAGCGAAGCTGGCGAAAGAAATCGGACAAGCAAACCAGAAAATCAGATGATCTCTTAAAGCGTAATTTCCATGCGGAAGAACCGCTAACCAAATGTATCACAGATATCACAGAGGTGAAAGCCAGTGAT
>DVHN01000053.1 GCA_018712075.1 Candidatus Fimimorpha faecalis | reverse complement strand
TAGATATAATTTTTATACTTTGTTTCAAATACAAGATCTGCTTTCTTTAATAGATTTAAATGATAGGAAATCGTCGCTGCCGTCATATCAAAGTTACTTCCGATTTCTCCCGCAGACATCCGCCCATTTTTCAGCAGAACTAGTATTTCCCTTCTTACTGGATCAGATAAAGCTTTAAAAGTATCTGCAAATGCCATTCTCATCTCTTCTTTCTCAAAGCGAAATTATTTTATAGAAACTATTTAGAAATTTATCTAATTAGATTATATAAAATCTCCTTGTATTTGTCAATAAAAAATGCACCCTGATTTGTCCAATAAAGAACGGTTCAAGATGCATTTTGAAAAATATCTTCCTTGATTTATTTTTTAAACGATGCTCGTTTTCTCATTGTTGGATCTAAGATTTTTTTACGGATTCTTAAATTCTTTGGGGTTACTTCCAAAAGTTCATCGGTATCAATAAAATCTAAACACTGTTCCAGGCTCATAATCTTTGGAGTTGTTAGACGGAGGGCGTCATCGGAACCTGAAGCACGTGTATTTGTTAACTGTTTCTTCTTACATACATTAACTTCCACATCTTCTGGTTTTCCATTCTGACCAATTACCATTCCAGCATAAACCTTCTCACCAGGTCCAATGAATAAGGTTCCTCTTTCCTGTGCATTGAATAAACCGTATGTGATGGATTCTCCCGTTTCAAATGCAATTAACGAACCTGATTTCCGATACTGAATATCCCCACGATACAATTCATATCCTTCAAATATTGTATTTAAAATACCATTGCCCTTTGTATCTGTCATAAATTCCCCACGATAGCCAATCAGTCCACGGGATGGAATCAAAAATTCCAAACGAGTATATCCGCCGCTCGTACTGCTCATTCCCTGTAACTCTCCTTTACGGGAACTTAATTTCTGAATTACACTGCCAGAAAATTCGTCTGGAACATCGATATAGGCAAGCTCCATCGGCTCTAACAGACGGTTTCTCTCATCTCTCTTTGTAAGAACCTCTGCCTTACTAACTGCAAATTCATATCCCTCTCGACGCATATTTTCAATTAATACGGATAAATGTAATTCTCCACGACCAGAAACTTTAAAACAATCTGGGCTATCTGTCTCTTCCACACGAAGGGATACATCCGTATTTAATTCTCGGAATAATCTTTCACGCAAGTGACGAGATGTAATAAATTTTCCTTCTTGACCTGCCAACGGACTATCATTTACCATAAATTGCATTGCAATCGTAGGCTCTGAAATTTTCTGGAATGGAATTGGCTCTGGATTTTCTGGAGAACAAATCGTATCTCCAATATGAATGTCTGCAATACCTGAAATTGCTACAATCGAACCAATTCCTGCTTCTGTAACTTCTACCTTTTTTAATCCATCAAACTCGTACAGTTTGCTAATTTTTACTTTCTTCTTTTTATCTAAATCATGGGCATTCACAATGACGCATTCTTGATTTACTTTAATGCTTCCATTGTCAACTTTACCAACCCCAATTCGTCCTACATACTCATTATAATCAATCGTACTCACCAGTACTTGCGTTCCTGCCTCTGGATCTCCCTCTGGAGCTGGAATATGTTCCAAGATTGTTTCAAATAACGGAACCATATTTTCTCGTTTATCATTTAAATCACGAATTGCAAATCCAGCTTTTGCGGAAGCAAATATAAACGGACAGTCTAACTGTTCATCGCTGGCATCTAAATCCATCAATAATTCCAATACTTCATCAATTACTTCATCTGGTCTCGCTTCTGGACGATCAATTTTATTAATGCATACAATGACAGATAAATCCAGTTCTAACGCTTTGCGCAGCACAAACTTTGTCTGAGGCATTGGTCCTTCAAATGCATCTACTACAAGAATTACACCATTTACCATTTTTAACACACGTTCTACTTCTCCGCCGAAATCTGCATGTCCTGGTGTGTCGATAATATTAATTTTCGTATCCTTATAAAATACTGCGGTATTCTTGGAAAGAATCGTAATTCCACGTTCTCTCTCAATGTCATTGGAATCCATTACTCGTTCCTGAACTTCTTGATTTGCACGAAATACACCGCTTTGTTTTAATAATTCATCTACTAATGTTGTTTTACCATGATCTACATGTGCAATAATTGCAACATTTCTAATATTCTCTCTCTTGGTTTTCATAGGTTTTTCTCTTTTCTTTTTGAATTATAATTACTTACTTCACGGTTTTCTATTGTAACAAGGTTTTTCTTAAAATGCAAGATTTTTTTATCAAATATACCACCACTATAAAGGTATATACAAAGAAATAGGCATAGGGAGTGCCCCCTATGCCCGAATCATTTTTTACTTATCCACTGCTCCAACTTCTGTTAAAGAACGAACCATTCCTGCTAATCCCTGAATTTCGGATGGAATAATAATCTTTGTAGCCTTTCCATCAGCAGCCTTTGCAAATGCTTCCAGACTCTTTAGCTGAATGACTGAATTATCTGCCTGAACATTCTTAATAAATTGAAGACCATCTGCGTTCGCCTGCTGTACTTTTAGAATTGCTTCTGCCTGACCTTCTGCTTCTCGAATCATTGCTTCCTTTTTAGCTTCTGCACGAAGAATTGCTGCCTGTTTTTCTCCTTCTGCGTCCAAAATCATAGATGCTTTCTTACCTTCTGCCACAAGAATAGTAGATTTTTTCTCTCCTTCTGCTTTCAGAATTGCTTCACGTCTTTCACGTTCTGCCTTCATCTGTTTCTCCATTGCATCTTGAATCGCTGGAGGTGGAATAATATTTTTTAATTCCACACGAGTTACTTTAATTCCCCATGGGTCCGTTGCTACATCCAAAGAAGCACGCATCTTTGTGTTAATTGTTTCTCTAGAAGTTAATGTTTGGTCTAATTCCAAATCACCAATAATGTTACGAAGTGTCGTCGCCGTTAGATTTTCAATTGCCATCATCGGGTTTGCAACACCATATGTATACATTTTTGGATCAGTAATCTGATAATATACAACGGTATCAATTTTCATCGTTACATTATCCTTTGTAATAACTGGCTGCGGAGGAAAATCTACTACCTGTTCCTTCATATCCACCTTTTTTGCTACATGATCAATAAATGGCACCTTAACATGAAGTCCTACACTCCATGTTGTTAAATATCCTCCAAGACGCTCCATTACATACGCCGAAGCCTGCGGAACAATCTTAACACAGGATGCAAGCACCAATAAGATTACAAAAATTAATACTAATACTACAATAAAACCTACATTAATTGCTGCTGTTAACATAATCATTCACTCCTTTTATTTCTTTTCTTCTACAATTAGCTTTACTCCACTGATTCTCACAATCACTACCAGTTTTCCTGCTGGAATAACAACGTCATCATTCGCAGACAATGCTGTCCATTCCTGACCTTTTACAACGGCTGTTCCAAATCCATTGTTGTTATCAATCATAGATGTAACCCTTGCAGTTTGACCAACCAAGCTATCTACGTTTGTCTTTGTTATTTTCTTTTTCAGCATCCGATCCGCAAATGGTTTCACTGCTAACAATAATATGAGGGAAAGTGCTAAAAATGCACAAAGCTGAATTTCTAAACTTCCGCCAAGCAATGAAGCAATTAGTCCTCCAATTGCTCCTACAGCAAACCAGATAGATACTAATTGTAATGTTGCAATCTCAAATGCTACAAGTATAACAAATACAATCAACCAATAAACATATGCCATATAAGCTCCCCCTTTCTATATATTTTAAGTAATGGAAAAATACTCTGTTTTTAGTGATATATAAAAGAAAGCTCCAGTGGAAGTTTCTTTTATTAACTTATGGTAATTGTATTTTTCATTTTCTTAAGTTATTCTTATCATAGCATAATGTTTATTTTTTAACGATTCATGTCATAACTACCCTATATTTTTGTAATAATTGAGGAAATCACCGAAAAATTTATTATTCCATACACTTTTGAATAGTTTTTCCACAATTTAAAGCACATGATATAATACTACTCTTAACGTAAATTCCCTTTCGTTCCAAACCTGATCCATCGTCCCATTATTGTCTTGAAGAAGCCGTTTCATCGTTTGATAGCCGAACCCATGCTGCGCCACTTCTTCTTTTCTCGTTATTAGATTACCGTTTCTATCTGTTTTTATAATTCCATCAAACGTGTTTGTTACTTGAAGAAATAAATTCTTCTTTTCTACACTCATACGAATTTTTATATAACGCTCTATTCTTGGAAGGTATCTGCATGCATCGACTGCATTATCCAACGCATTTCCGAGAATCCCGCATAAAATCACATCATTAACTAATAGTTCTGTAGGAATATTTAAATTACAATCCACTTGAATTCCTAGTTTTTTTGCCGCACGAAGTTTATAATTTACAACCGCATCGACAGTAAAATTTCCTGTACGTGCAATGTTTCTGCCATTATCCAAACGATGAAGTGCCTTTGTTATAAATTCCTGAATTCCTTCCAGGTCACCCTGTTTTGCCATCGATTCCAATGCCAGGTAGCTATTTTTTAATTCGTGACGTTGTCTTCTAGTCTCCTCCTGACTATGTGAAATTTCTTGATATTGTTTTGTATAGTAGAGCAGCTGCTGGTTAGCCAACTGCTGCTGCATTTCTTTTTTTACAACAATAATGCGCTCCAATATATGCTGAATGATAACCAATACAGTAAGGAGTGTTGTAATTCCAATCATCGCCGTTATTTCTAGTATTCCTTTTTGCGTAAAAAAAAGATAGGAAGAGAAATTCAATATGATCCAAATCATTCCCCATGCCAAAACATAATAGGGTCTACGATGAGGATGTCTCTTCCAAAGCAATTTATAATAACCATAGGTTAAATAGAGAAAAAAGCCATTGGCTAACAATGCCATTAAAATATCATCCATCTAATTTCTCCCCGTATCATTTTAGTGGTTTCCCATTTTGTCTGCATACTTATAATATTCCCAAAACTCATTCCGAACTCTTGCTCGGTTTTTTTCACTAATATTCAGAAGCGTCCCATCTATTAATGCCACTCGTTCGTACTGGAACGCTTCAATATTTTCTATGTTTACAAGATATGCTT
This sequence comes from Candidatus Fimimorpha faecalis, assembly GCA_018712075.1. Lineage (GTDB taxonomy): Bacteria > Bacillota > Clostridia > Lachnospirales > Lachnospiraceae > Fimimorpha > Fimimorpha faecalis. The sequence continues at coordinate 1,853 of DVHN01000053.1, read as the reverse complement.
TATGAATTCGAAGAAAATGTCCTTCTTTTAATTTTTCTTCTACTTGATCCAATTTATCATAATATTCATATTGTTTTTCCACTGTATGCACGATTACTTTTCTTCCTGCACTTTCAAAATATAAAATATCTTTTTGCAGCACTTGTATCACTGTTTTTCCAAATTGAAAACGGTAATAGGACTTCTGTTTTTCTTCAATTCGCTTCTGTGCCTTTAAAAATACATCTTCTAACTGTTCTCTTTGGAGTGGTTTTTTCAGGAATCGAAATGGCTCTACTTCAAACAATTGCATTAAATATTGTTCATAACTTGATACATAAACAATTAATATATGGTAATCTTTCTCTCTTATCTTTCGAGCCGTTTCGATTCCATCTACTTGCTTCATTTCGATATCTAAAAAAATCAAATCCAATCCGATTCCATTTTCAAAATCTTCTAACAGTTCCTTTCCATCCGAATAAAGTTCTATTTGTACTTCATAATGATACTTTTTCTTTAATTCTTCCATGGATTGCTCCATCTGACTCAAAAACCGCTGATCATCATCACAAATGCCAACTTTCATCATACTCTCTCTACCTCTTTAATCTAGATTGCTTTAAACTATTTTTATTTCAACAATTCCAATCAAGAATCAAATAAAATCGTTTCCTTTCCAACGATTCCATAATAGAGCTGACGATTTGCCTGAATCTTTGCCCTGCCATTTGTACCTTCTATTATTTTTGCTTTCAATTGTATTGCTTGATCTACTGGAACAGGCACGGTCACAATAACAATATCCGTATACTTGGTATTCGTTGGCATCAATCCTTCCTGTGCAAGTAAATACTGTATTTTTCCGATTCCATTATAATCCGTTGTAATAATCCATTCATCTGCAAGATGTTTTTCCACGATAATGGAATGAGAAAGTCCTTCCTGTACTGCCTTAGAATAAGCTCTCACTAATCCTCCCGTTCCAAGTAAGGTTCCTCCAAAATACCTCGTTACAACTGCTGCCACATTACAAAGTCCTTGACCACTCAACACATCCAGCATTGGCTTTCCTGCTGTCTGTGCTGGTTCTCCATCATCACTACAGCGCATAATTTCTTGTCCAATTATATAGGCAAAACAATTATGTCTTGCATCCCAATATTGTTTCTTTACTCGTTCAATAAATGCAATCGCCTCTTCTTCACTTTCCACATGAGCAATCGTACCAATGAACCGAGATTTCTTTTCTACAATTTCTCCTACTCCACCTTCATAAATCGTTTTATAATCTTTTATCATTATTTAAAACTCCTTTAGACTTTACTAAAGTAAAAAAACCTCCATTAAGATTCTACCTATCACGATAGGAAATAAACTGCAGCCCATACAACTGCGATAACAATTCCAATTGTTCCAATCAATCTTACCACATATAAATAAAGTCCCGTCGGTTCTCCGTCTTTTACAGAAAGAAAATGTGTAATTTTCCACAATACATTTGGCTTCCATACCATAAAAATGCCGAGCAGTAATAAAAGAATAAATCCAAATTCGCTCCTAAACATAGTAATCCCTCCCTCTAATTTTTCGCTTACTTTTTTACCCGCTTACTTCAAAGCATAATATAAAATATAATCATCTATTTATCAAATAGAACGATATTTTTCAATTGATTCATTTACATTTTAACATACCATTATTTCTTTCACAACAGTTTTCGTTAATTTATCGTATTTTTCTTTCTATTATCTCAATTTCCACCGACTATTTGCATAAATCGAAATCTTAAGCTTCATATTATCTCTATTTTATAGATTCTTATCCCTATAAATTCTAATATAATTATAAATCTTCCTTAGATTTGTAAAAAG
>DVHN01000052.1 GCA_018712075.1 Candidatus Fimimorpha faecalis | reverse complement strand
ACTTTTTCAAATTCCTTGTATTTTCAAGGTTTTTGACGTTTCCCCTTGTTTTCCTTTTTTTCTTCCCTTTTTAGCAGGATAAAATTAAATTTTTTCTAGGATTTATAAGGGCTTGCATGTTCTCAGTTATTATTATCTGCTTTTATATTGAAACCATGCGTAATAACTGTTAATTGTTTAAATTATATGATTTTTCATAAAATACAATCCTTTAGACCAGATTTTAAACAGTTCTATATGATTGATTCTTTTTTATTTTATCACAATTTAATTGATAATACAATTATTATTTTCTTGTTGATAGAGTAAAGTTACAATGACATCCTCCCCACCTATAGAGGCGGGAGACTTCTTGCTGGCGGAGGTTAAACTGCATTTGCTTTGACCTTTATAATTGCAGAGACAAAAATCCATATATTCCCTCTATTTATTCTGAAAGACAATAATGTGTATTTCTTCTTCCCTCTTGAATAATCCGTCCATTTTTTATCATCTTTTTCAATAACCGTCCTGAAGTTGTCTAACTAATTCGCAATATTTTTTCTACATCTTTTCTTGTAAAGATGCCTTGCTCTTTTGCCAAAGCAATTACTATATCCTGCTATATATTGCCCGTTGGCTTGTTAACAACTGATTCTTCTTTTCCAGTAAGTACATTTAAATTAGGAAGAATAATTTTAAAAACATTATCAGAAGTTTCAATTTTTGGTTCTTTTCCCGTTCCTGCATAACCTTTCATAATCTTTAGCATCCCAGTTCCATAAGCTACAATAAGCTCCAGTCGGTAAAATACATTTGCTAATTTTACGTTTGGGGATACAGAAATTCCCATCATTACATCCTTTAAAGTAATGCCTTTTACAAGACCACCAATCGAAGTAAATCCCATTCGATCTGTATAAAAGCTGATGAAAGCGCTAGCACGAAAGGAATATTCACGCTGCACAAGTAGATTCAAAAGTGCTTCCCTAACTGCTACCTCTGGATAGTCTCGTTGATCAATCCTTCGTAATTTTTGAAAAGTGGAATGGGTCAAATCAATATAGTCATAGACTTCTTCCATCTGTCGGAACAAAGAACCAGAAAATTCCTTACGATCTTTAAATTCATTTTGAGTTGTTCCTTCAAAGACTGCCATTTTTATCGTATGTACACATTGATCAGACAGCAAGAGTCCTAAATTTGTATAAACGCCATCATAATTCATAATGTTTTCATCTGCATTTCTCCAAATAAAATATTTCTATCGGAAAATTCTTTCTGAGCTGCTTCAAAAGTCAAATTCTGTTCTAAAGACCTCATTTCTTCAAAATGTTCTCCATCTGTCTCTTTAATCATGCGTCGTATTACCGTATTAGTAGCTAAAACAGACGAGTACCCTTGACGAACAAAAACACCTTCTGGGCACAGACACTTCTTTGCAATGTAATACGAACCTTCTGTTCCCTGCTGAGCATCAATAACAACAATCTGTTTTCCATCTTCATTCAAAGTTTCGTAATACAGGAACATTGTCAAATCTAGTTTGATTGAATCCCGAACCATATTGCTGACCTGCAAAGCATAACTCTACGGTCTCGCTTTCCTGATAAATCCGCCTCCTAAAAATATTCTACCCACATTCTAACTTTTTTAACCATTTTCGTCAACTAATGATTAGAAAATCATACAGCAAGCGGAAGCAAATATCTAGTTCATATCCTCTTCATTTGGTCAGTATATCTCTTTTATATATTATTTTTGATATATTTTAATCTTATTTTCTGCCCTCGCTCTCCATGTCATAACTCAAGGTTCTACTCTAGGAGTTAAAATATAATTTATCTATCAAACAATTTAATCTCAAATCAACTATCTTTTTTAGGTTTTCAATAGAACTATTATTATTTATAATTATACAATTATATTGATAGTATTCTTTATATAATTTAGAATTTGTTAAAATGTACTGTATCTTTTGATCTGAATAACCATTTCTTTGTCTAATACGGTTATAGCACACTTCTGCATTTGTTTCAATAATCCATAACATATCAAATATTTCTAATATTCCCTTTTGTTTTAAGAGCGGAATATCAAAAAAAATCATTGTATTTTTATCTTGTAAATCCTTACTCTTTTCTAAAATTTTGTTTCCTATATAAGTTTGAAACCAAGTTTCAAAACGATTTTCTAATTTTGGATTTGAATCAAATATTTTCCCTATTTTTTTATAATCTATTTCACCATCTTTTGTAATAGTTTCTTTCACAATATTCTCAATTATTTTTACTATAATGGTATCTTTTTTCAAAATCTCTCTTGTGAATGCATCTGTATCAAATACATAACATCCTTTTTCCCTTAAAAAATTTCCAACTGTTGTCTTACCACTTCCACTCATACCTGTTATTGCTATAAAATATGTTCTTTCTATATTATCCAAATTCTTTCACTCTCTCTTCTGCTAATTCACAAAAAAATGTAATTTTATCTGTATCATTAGAATTATAAATATAAGAATAGGCAGGACACCACTTACAAATTTTTCTGTTTTTGCATTTACTGCATTCATTGTTATTAACTATGTTGATATGTCTTTTATGAATATCATTCAAATGTTTCATCACCTTCTCCATATTATTATCTATAATAGATATTGGATTAACTCTATATAGTCCGCATACATAAGCATCTCCTTTAAAATCAATTGTTATTGAATTAATTCCTGCTCGACATCCCCAGAAAAACTCTGTATCTTCAATATTCAAATCTATTTGCTCTTTCCAGACATTCTTACGTTGCTGTGTATTTTTTTCAAGTTCAATTATTTCCTTAATACTAAGACTTTCACTCAGTGGTGAAAGGTCTCCTGTTGTCTTGGGAAATATAATTGGATCATATTTAAATCTCGTATTAAACCGTTCAGCAAGTTTATTAAACTCTTTATTCATAAGAGAATTCTTCAATGTTTTCGTAGCAACTGTTCGTAAAACAAATGGAATTTTATTTTCCTTTAGAAGTTCTAATGCATGTATCGTCTTGTCAAAATTGGCTCCATCCCCTGTAAAATTTTCATAATCAATTTCATTCACACCATATATAGTTATCGCAATATTTTTAGGGGGTAATTTTTTTAAAAGAGAAATATACTTATCATTAATAAGAGATGCATTTGTCAATAAATCTATGATAAATCCCTTATTTTTGGCATAACTATATATTTCTTCAAAATGTTTGCATGTAAATATTTCTCCCCCAGTAAAATTCAAAAATAAACAGCCTGTACTATATAACTTATCAACGATTGTGATATGATCTTCCAAAGATAAATTATAACTTTCTTTATTTGTACAATAGCAATGTTTACAGTTAAAATTACAGTTTTGAGTAAGTTCAACGGTTGCAAAATAAAGTTTATTGTTTTTTATAAACCATTCTTTGATTTTCTCTATCATCATTTTCCACCACTCCAAGTATTCCATTATTTTCTAATTTTTGTATGAATACAATAAAATCTTGATCCATTTTATTTAATTTTTCTGGACTTAGACCTTTTTTCATCTCGTTTTGGAGAAATAGTAATGTTTCTGTTTTTATAACAGCAAATGAATTGTCTTTTATATTTACTAAAAAAGATAATTCATCACATATTCTTATTCGTATATCCTCTAAGAAAGTATACATACCTCATCATCTCCATCTATCTTAAAATACTATAAATGAAATAAAAGCTTCTTCTGGATAATATATTATTTCATCATTTTACATGTATTAGCATAATCTGAACCACTGTCTCCCCAGCACCCTGACTGAATGTCTGTATAATCCATTTCCGAATCTAAAAGTTCCACTTTTTCAACTAAAAAATCTAAATTTTCACTATAATTCATAATCATCTCTCCTTTAAATATTTTATTTACTATTAAATGTTTTAAAATCCAGAAGAAGCTCTTATTTTATTCATTGTTTTTTCTATTTTCTTTACCTCTGTTATTATACATTACTTCTCTTCCTCAGCCTCTTTTTTCATTCCATATTTATCAAAATTCTACAATGTTTAATTTCCCTTTAAAACTTGTCATTTCTTCTTCTGCCAGTTTTAGACTAAAATATGCCTGCTTATCTGTAACAGAATCGAAACTATGTGCCCCATCATTGCCATGTCTGCGTGCACTATGCAGTTTATCTGCTTTTTCTTCCGTTATAAATCCACTTTTTTTACATATATTAATGCAATCTTCAAAACTAGTATTATCCATATTTTTTGAACTAATGTGATAATGCTGTATATAAAATCTATATAAGTTTTCCAGCACTTTTCGTAAATGCATTACTGAATCATCGTATTCTCCTAATTTAAACTCATTCCTTGCCTTCTTTATCTCATCGTTTAATCCAGTTGCAAAAACTACAACATCCTCATATGTATAACCCAATCGATCACGCCCAGATTGATCATAACCAGCTTGATTATAGCCATCTCGATTATAACCACCTTTATTGTATCCTTTTCGGTCATAGCCATCTCGGTCATAGCCAAATTGATTATAGCCTTCTCGATCATAACCAGCTTGATTATAACCAGCTGTATTATAACCAGCTCGATTATAACCTTTTCGATCATAACCATATTTATCATAACCAGCTTGATTATAACCATTTCTATCATAGCCATTTTTGTCGTAGCCGTTTTTATCATAGCCCTCTTCATCGTATTTTTTTCTCGTTGCCATCGCTATTCCGCCTATAATAAAGCTACCTGCTGCAATGGAAGCACCAATTATTTTTTTCACATCCATACCCTTACTCTCCTCTGCTGTCTTTTTCTTTCTTCTATATGTTAGTTTTCAGGAGGCTTTATTTGCAGATAAAACCTCCTGCTTTCTATTTTTTATTAAGTGAACGATTTCTATTTTTTCTTTGTTCCTTTTTCAATCACTTCTTTTATCGTTGGCAACGGAATGTTATTGTTTACTCGTTCTTGATACTCATCATTGTCAATTGACATATATCTGGTCTGATCATTGCCTGGTATCTTGCTACTGTCTTTCATTGAAAAGAAATCTTGAATATTTGGCATTTCTTCAATTTCTTTTTTCAGCCATCTTTTCATTTCTTCCTTAAAATCTTGAATATAAGATTCTCCTATCTCTTCTTTTACTGGTTTAAATGAAAATTCATCCAGATTATAGGCATCTTCCAGATCAAAAAGTTCAAGTTTATTGATTGTAATCTTTATTCTTCCAAATCCATATGCTTTTGCTTTACCAATATTTTGTTCGGATTCTTTGTTTAATGCAATACTCCAAAGCAATAATCCAAGCTCATCTTTCTGTAGATTGTGAAATCTTACTTTACCCGAGAAAACAGTTCCCTTTGGAAGTGGAGAAAACACACTTCCTACTTTTTCATTTTCACGCAATCTCCCACCTACTTCGTCTATTTCTTTTTTTAGCCAGTATTGTTTGAAACCTCGAAGTTGAAAATCTTTATCATTATAAGTAACAATAAATTCTTTTCTTTTATTTTCATTTTCTTTTTCAATATAATCCAAATAGCTGGTTGGTTTCGGACTTGCCAGTATTTTTCTTACAGAATTCATTTCTTGTACATCCTCTTCATTACATACATAAGCATCTTGAAACGATAATCTGGACTTATATTGATTTTTCTTTACTGATGTTCCAAACATTGCTTTGCAATAATCAATCTTTGTTGAGGTTTGCTTAAAACCCTTTTTTACATTATATCCATAAAACAAACGAAGTCTTGGTGTGAATCCAAAATACCTCTTTCCACCATAATCAATATAAAACACTGGTTTTATGTCATCTGAATTTTCTGGCAAGTTAAAAAATTCCTCTGATCCTTTCACCAATTGTGTTTTTTTGTTCTCAAAATCTCTTCGAAATGTTTCAACATCATTTGGTGGTATTGATTTTGCCTTTTTCATTTCATCAATTTCAGGAATAATATAAAATACCTTTTTTTTATTCATTGCACCAGAACTTAAAATACATCCTTCTTTTTCCAATTTTCCTGATGCATTAATAGCAGTAATTTTATCTTCGTTTACATTATATGATACCTTATCATAATATGGAAGATACGATCCGTTCTGAGCACCATTAAACATTCTTTCTTCTTTTGCAATATAATGGTTTTTACTTTTAGGGTCTTCTATAAACTCACAGTCTTCTGTATACTGCATAACATGTCCAAAATCATCAGAAAATAAATAGGAAAACTGAGATTTTTGTTTGTATTTATGATAATCTTCAATTACTTCTCTCTCACTAATAACATAATAATTCCTTTCACCATATATTTTTCCTATTTTATCTAATTTAGTAGAATAAATATCATAATAATTTTCATTTTTTCTGATATATCCTGCCTTTACATTCTTTAATACACTAATCCTACTCTTTCCATTTTTTACTGATTCTGCTCCCAAAATCCCATTATAGTAGTCTTTTTCTGCTCCGCTTGCTACACTTCGATACATTAGCTTATAATCATCAATCTCTTCTGTTACATCAGAAAAGCTTAGTATCTGGGCATTATTCCTTACTAATCCACGAATACTGCTTCCTGGAATCGCATATCTTCCCTTCACATCTTTATAAAATTCTCCCGTACTGATATCATTACTGTCTTTTTCTCCTCCATCCACGATAATCGGGGTTTTCGCTTCAATGGTATAATGGATACAGCCAGACAATAATTCTTCTTTCATTTCATCATGATCTGCTCTCTTTTTTTTATTTTTCTCGTAATCATACGTATCTTTTACAATTGGGATAAAATTGTAAGGTGCTCCTACATATCCTTTTTGTTTTTCTTTACGTATCCTTTTTGAATCTTGCGTTTTTCCCATTTTATGATTCCCCCTTTTAACATAATCCTGTTAATCTTGTTAACTCTACTACTGCCTGTCCATCTTCATCGTAACTGATGTATTTTTTTACCTTATAAAAATCAAAACCGCTTTGTTCATGGAATTGACTCGAAAGCTTTATCTGTTTTCCTTCTAAAACATACTTACTGGATTTTTCTTCATTAGATTTTTCTTCGTCTTCTACGCATACTGCCCGATATGTTCCATTATAATCAAATATATGGAGTTCTTTTTCTTCAGAGAAAAAGCGTGCTTCTAGACATTCTTCCCAGATGATTTCGGATTGGATTTTTTCTACAGTTCCAAGTAAAATTTTCTCCAGTTGATATACGAGTCCAAATTGGTACTGACCAATTATTTGTTTTGCCTCATCTATCGGAATACTCTGTTTTCTATAACCACTCATTTCTTTATTTCCTCCTTTAACGCATTGAAACAGGTGTTTAATATGTCTTCCCCTTCTATTTTTTTGTTTGCAAAGGAAATCGTACAGATTTTGTGATCTTTGTCTGTAATTTGGATTTCCTTTATATCAATAAATCCTTTTCCAATGCTATAACCGCTTCCTACTGTAACCTGTCCATTTGCCATATCTCGAAGTGCCAATACCAATAGTCCACATGCCGCATCAGCATATTCTTTGTTTTGATTGATTCGGATATTCATTGTTAAATCTCCTGACGCATATCTTTCATTGAATAATGCACTATTTTTTACTCCGCCTGTAAATTTATCAATCTGAATCCGAATTCGGTTTGCAGCGTTATCATTATCTTCCTGTTTTCCTATAACGGTATCATGAAAGCTAATAATTCCTTTGGTTCCTTCCTCGTCTTTCCTAAGATTTGGAGCTTTTCCAAATATAGAATCAATAATTTTTTTCTCAATTCCTTTATAGGCTGCAATCATTTCCATACGATTGCGAATCGCTCCTTTTAAAGAGGAAGCTGGAATAATATACTCTCCTGCTCCGTTTTGTATATTCATTGCATCAGGAGCGTTGTCACTTAAATCTGTCACTGCAATCCCTTTTACTAATAATTCTCCATCCGTCTTTGCAGTTATCTTAATATCATAAGAAAAATTCTTACTTATTTTCGCCTGAATGGCTTTATACTCATCCCCTTTTAAAATATCTTTATATTCATTATCTTCTAAAATATCTTTATATTCTAAACAGTCTTCTTGAAACCATTTGTTACGATCTTCTTCTTTTGTCAAATCGAACTTTTTATACAACACTTTTTCAATTGAAATATAACCGCATCCATTGCTTTTCTGTCCTCCAAACTGGATATTGGATTGCCAAATATTTGCCAAGCACATTTTAAAATTCCTGTCTTCTTCGCCGTTGTCATATAAGTATACCGTAAACTGAAACTTTGCTCCTGCTGCCACATACTCTATTTCAAATTTTTGCCCAGATTGTTGGTCTGTTCCCTCAACTTTTTCTGCTGCAACCGTTCCAGTTTGCGAATTTATTTTTACTCTTGGACGAAGTTCCATAACTAATTCCTTAGGTTTCAAAAATGCTCCATCACTGAATCGAATTTTACTTCCTGTTAATTCTTCTTGTTGCTCTTTTTGCTGATCTTCTTGTTGATTTTTCTGTGATCCTCCAAAAATCTTTTCTGGGTGACTTTCTTCATAGGTACACTGATAGTAATCTCGAAAAACACCTGCAAGGCTTGTTGCCTGAATAAATGGTACATTTTCAACTGGATGAGTCAACACTTCGGATTTATCTCCAACCGCACTTCCAATATGCAATGGTGTTTCACATTTTGCAGTTATAATATACTTTCCAACTTGATTATACTGTGCTTTCATGATTTGGATTCCTCCTTATTTTTTTCTTTGTTGCAATACCGTACGATATCAATAATCAATTGCAATTTTATCTTTAATTTATCTTCATTTGTCAGTAGTTTTTCTTTTTGAATTCCCATAATGAAATCTCCGAACGTTATTTCAAGCTGCTTATCCAAATCATCATTACAGATTTTCTCAACCAATCCTTGAAGTTTTTTTGGATCGCCTTTATCCTGATGTACTCCTGACGACTCATATTTATCTACGGTATGTTGTAAGTACTGATACAACTGTTTTTTTGCCTTTTCTGGATTGTATTTCAGAGCAGAAGCATAGGCTGTAATATTTCCCAATTGACTGTTCGATGTAATAGTTACCAAGTCTTTACTTTTTTTGATAATAAATTGTTTCTTGTTTCGTTCTATTTCTTCTAAATAATATCCTTTTGCTGCAATTTTCAATACCTCTCTATCCTCATTTGTTAGAGGTTCTAAGGAAGATTCTGTTGCTTTTTTTTCCTCCAGTTTTTGTTTTGCTTGAATTCCTTCATATTGCTTTTTGTCCCAAATTAAAATCTGTCCAAATCCTTCATTTCTGCGAATTCCAATTCCTTCCTGGCACAGCGCTTCGATTCTCTCTTTTTTGAATTCTCCTTCATAGCTTAATTGAAATACGCTTCCCATTTGATACATCACAGCATCTGGTATTTTTGTTCCCCACATCCGATTATATCCTTTTATATTCACTGTTGTAGTAGAGCAAAATTCAATTTTCAACTGTTTAACTCCCATTGCTGCTTCCAATGTCGGTAAATCCAGTCCTGTCAGCTCTCCCTCTTCATTTCTCATTACAGTATCCGACATCAGGTATAAATAACAATTCTGTTTTACATCCTCTTTTTGTGTATAATTGTAATAAGATGGCGTCTTTTCTAAACTTACCTTCACAATCTCACATGTTCCGTATCCAGCAGAACGGCTGTTTCCAATGCTAATTGGGGCTTTTTCCAATACGGTCTTGATTAATGCCGCAAGTGACTCTTCTTCTACTTTCACATATCCACAAAAATACTGGTTTGGCTGAATGTATTGGTTTCGGAATATGTTTCTCTCGTTTCTTCTTCCAACATCCACTCGCATATCATCTCCCAATTCCACATTCGAGTAGAAAATACATCCATCTTGTATCTGACAATATCCACCAAGCCCAGCCCGCTTAAATCCTGGAGATACATTTCCATCTTTTATAACATTTTCAATAACTTTTTGCCCTTCTTGCGTTGTTTTGTCTTCGTAAAATCCTTTTGGAGACGGAATTAATTCTACGTAGCTTTCTCCCTGTTTTTTTGCTAAATAGGCATTTTGATATTGTACTTGATTGGAAAATAATTTCTGTTTTATTTCTGCAAAATTTGAGCAAAATTCTGGATCAAATGCCAGGGTATTGATAATCATTCCTCGGATCGTTGTTCCAGGAATATAAGTCAAACTATCCATCTGCTCATTTTGGCTTGTACTTGCATTTGTAACACGAATTGGTTCTGTATTTTTCAACAAATATTTAATATACATGTTGCTTCCTCCTATTTTATATTCGTTCTAATTTTATTTTTCCGAATCCTCTTGTTCTCATTGTTCCAATCCATTTGATACAGGATAATACTTGTTCTACGAATTGTTCCTGCTCTTTTTCACATTCAATTGTTCCATAGAAAATTAACCCTTTTTTCAGACAACGACCTTCTCTGAGAGAACCTTTTTTTGTCATTCCATTGTCTCTCATCGCAGTAAATGTTCTCAAATAGGAAAAACTGCGAAGGATGCGATCTTTGTCTTGCCCGACTTGCTGTTTCACCCGCTGCTGTACAGCATTGGATAATGTAAAATTACTGAAGCGAATCTTTTTCTTTTCTTGGTGAGTTAAATAATTATGATCGGATTTTCCCAATACTTCATCTAAAAAATTTTCGGCTGTCTCTCCTTCTCCAATCCAGCAAAGTAAATTTTCCGCTTCTTCTCGAAACACTCCTTTAAAGGAACTTCCTTTATAATAAGGAAATCCATTTTCATCTGTTAACACAGAGATATCTTCTCCTCCTGGTATGCTTACTCCATTTCCAAATATCGTATCAGAAAGTAATGTCATCTTGATCTTCACGTTCATCTCCTCCTTATTCCTCATCCAATGCAATAAATGTATCGATTGCCTCAATTACATCAAACAGTAAACAACGTTTTTTTCTGTCTTTTGTCTCAATAAATGTCTTCTCTTCTAATGATTTTCCACTACCTACTCCTTTGTAAATGATTTCTTCGTAAATACCCTGATATCCAATCAAACCTAACTCATCAATAAGATTCGTTTTCATATAGTACTTTGCTGATTCTTCTCCTTGTTTTAGGTAACGACGAAGTTCTTTTATTTTTCCTCTTGCATAGCTAATTTCTTCATCTGAAAATCCTCTCATAAGTTTTTTAAAATTTTCATACAAGCGTATATGTTCTTTTTCTTTGACATAAAGTGGAGCTTCAACAATATATGGTCTTAATTCCAATTGGCTTGGATCATTTTGATCTTCTATCTGATACATTTCTCTAATTTCTTCCAGACTTTCTTTCATCTCACCATATTCAATATGCCAGTCGATCGCCGAAACAACTCCGCTTATTTTTTCGTTCTTTGGATCAAGGTTAGCAACGAATTTTTTTGCGTTGCTACATAAGTTTTCTGCCAATTCATAAGCCCGATAAAATGGATATTTTTGATGCACAATTGCTACCCCTGCACAGGCAGAATACTGCTTTTTATCCTGTTTATTTTTTTGTTGAGCAAGTTTTTTCAGAAAGATTACCGCACATTCGATTCCAATTCTTCCTTCTGCTACAAAGCAAATATCATCTCCTGCCGTAATAATTCTACGTACTGGAAAGTTTTTATCCTCTAAGTTCAATTCTTTTAATTTTTCATTACCAATTGCTTTTTTGACTTCTTCTGCCATTTCCTTGTAGGCGTTCTTAAAGTCTTTGTCAATGCTATCACTAAACGTTTTCTGTGCTTTGCGGTATTCTTCCCAAGACTTTCTTTTCATTGATTTACGAAATTCTTCTACCCGTTTTCCCATCGCATTTCCATCAATATGTACGACCGCAATGAAATTGGATTTATTTTTACTTCCGCCTAATTTGGCAAATTCCTCAACACTCTTAAAATCATCTGGCATCAACTCTTTATTTTTATCTTTTTCTTCCTTTAGTATTTTGTTTTTTATTTCTTTTGATATTTTACTGTTTTCATTTTTTAGTGCTTCAATTCCAAAACTACCCTGATGAAATGCAGATTTTCGTTTTGATTTTTTTACTTCCAGCTCTTGGGAAAGTTGTTTTAGGTCTTTCTCTGTAATTTTCCCCTCACATTTCAATTGTTTTGCAAATAGCTCTAACCCTTCATAATATTTCATTACATGATAAGTAATTATTTGAACAAACGTTCTCGCCTGTTCCTCTGTATCAAACACTAATACTGTATGTCCGCCTCCTGAATACACAATATTTTTATTGGTATTATAAATGTTTTTATCTTTTATTACTTCCTCAAAAAATTCTGGGCTTGTAACCTTTGCAATAATTGCAGAATTTGTAACATTGTCTTTTAGCTCATTGCTTGAAAAAATAAATGCCTGTTTCTGCGACACTTCCATAATTACTAAGTATTTTGTTTCCATCTTATCCTCCTGTTTCTTATAATAGTTCATATTTTCCAAAACCAAACCGAGTGTTTTTTCCAATATGAGTAATTTCTCCTGCTAATAAATAATCCAATATTTCTTCTCTTATCCCATCCAGTTCTATCTTCCCTGTAATTCCTTTCATTTCCATCGACTGCTGCCTTCGGGAAGAATGCCGCATTACTTTTTTCTGCTGTACCGATTGCTTTTTAATTTGAGGAAGATCCTCATAAAACTTAGCTTCTTCGGTGTCCATGCCTTCGTAACAATCCAACATATAAATTCTTCTCGTTGCTCCATTTATAATGGCTCTTATATCAAATTGTTGTATAAATTCTCCCCGATATTTAATCGTTAATGGTTTTGAGAATCGAATCGTCGTTGGATTTGTTAACGTTTCTTTTCTCTCCTGAATATAATCGGATAACGTTTCAATTTGATAATTTTTATAATAAATTGCTCCATGATACAAAATCGGTTCTCCTTTACGATTCTCAATTGCCGCAATCTGAAACTTTGCTTTCTTCTCCCCCAGTCCCACTTGTCCAAGCATATAAATCGCCTGTACAAGAGGATTGAGATAAACAATGGTATTGCCAAATAACGTCAGCGAAAACCGAAAACTTTCTCCTGCTTCATACCACTTTTTTCCATGTTCTGCTTCAATTACAAATCCAATGCTTTCTCCCGTCGTCACAAAATCAGGCTTTTTCTGATACTTGGCATACATAAAGTTTTGCACAATGCAGGCAGAGCAAAAACTACAGTTTTCACAATTCCTATCTCGGATACAATGCTGCCGAAGCAGCATCTCTCCAATTCCTCCACGCAGCGCTGATTCCTTTTCCACGGGCAATGCTGCATCTTCCGAAAATACTAACGTAAAATTCAACACAGCAAAGCGAACTTGAAAGCTTTGATCTCCTTCCATTTTCTCTCACTTTCCTTCTTATTTTTACCTGTACTTTGCTTTAATGATCCGACATCGAAATACCAGATGCCTCCAAACCATCTCGAATCAGCTTCTTTACATTGTCAAACTCAATATCCATACAAAGGCCGTGGTCTTTTTTCAATATAGCAATTGCCTGTTCCTCACTTTCCTTACTTGCATCTTCTGCTGCATGATTGATTCGATTTCGCATCACCTTTAAGGCAAGATAGTATTTCATAATTTGATATAACTGTTCATTATCTATATTACTCTCTTGTATTTGAACATTTCCCTCTTTTACTTTATCTAGTGCCTGTAATTTCTTCTTATATGTTTCTATTTTTTTTCCTTCCCGTTCTTCTCTATATACAAATGTATATATTAGCTTACTATCATTCCTCAATGCATTTATATACGCACGACCATCTTTTGCATTATGTTGATATAGCTCTGTCATTTTTTTATCTTTCTTTCGCTTACCAAGTTTGCATTCATAATATTTATCCAGGAATTGAATTAACTGATCTATCAAAATTTGATTTTCTTTTGAAGAATTACCTTTCTTCTGTTTTAAATCCGATATTTTCATAGATTCAGTATTCAGTGATTCTAATATCTTTTTAAAGTTTTCTATTTTCTCATCTTTCTTTTTATCCACTAAACTATCATAAAGTTTTTCATAAAACGCAATAATTTCTTTTGTTTTTCCTTGACTTTCCATTATTTTTTCCTGTGGCATTATCAGCATATCTGTATCATAATAATAAGAAGGTATTTTTTCGATATACAGAGTCAATGCCTGTTGAATCATATTATTGTCCAAACACCAGCGAATCAGCTCTGGATATCCAAGACTTTTACCTGCTTCAATATAGAGTTTCTTTTTAATAATGCCGATCATATCCCGAAAGATTTCACCGAAAAGACTTGCTCGAGCTGCATTTTTTTCATAGTTTTTCAGCCCGTTGTCAATATCAGGAAGCAACTTTTCAATTGCTTTGATATCACAAATGCTCATAACTTTTGAAAATTTTACGATTTTCTCTAATAAATCTTTGGTTCTCTCGTTTTCTTCTTTCTCACTATATTTTTCCAGTAGCTCTGCATTTCCCGTTTGTGTAAATTGATCGATTCCATTGAGTAATTGGAACATACTATAAATACTATCCAACATATCTATTCTTTTCTTTGAAAAATTACTATAAACAATTTTTTTACAGACACTATTGTGATATTCCAAATATCGAATAATAACTGTCATAAGAAAATTAATATCTCGAAGTCCTCCTGTATAATCAATATACACATTAGACTGCTCTTCATTTATGAACGTTTTTGATATTTGACGGTATAATTGTAAGGAGCGTTCTTCTGTTCTCTCCACTTCCATATCATAGTCCATAGGAATGAATTCAATTTCTATTCCCTTATAATAATCTTTTACTCTAGGATCATTACGTATATAATCATTTACCATATCTTTAAACTTTTCATCATCTTTATCTCGTTTTACTTCTTTTGTAACAATACAAACTATTTTCTGAATGATATCTCCATTTTTTGCAGCACAATACAATAAGTATTTGACTGGAGCATCATTTGTATTGAGTCCTAAAAACTTTTCTTCTTTCTTTCCTTCTATTCCATAATATTCTGGACTTTTCTCTCCTTTATTATTTGCATTTTTATTCGAGTTTGCATTACCTCCACTTAAAAATAAAAGAATAATCCCTTTTCCCATTGTTTTTTCCTTTCTTTATCCACCAAATTTTTCTGTGTATCACTTTGTTTTCCGTCCGCTGTTAGCTGTATTCTCTAAATTTCTCAAATACGAATACGCTTTGTTTTTTATTTCCTTCCATCACTGCAATTCGTTTTGTACAGGCAGCCAATACTTTAATGTTTTTTTGTCTGAGACGATTAATGACGTATACTGCTAATGTAAATTCTCCCTGACATAATACTGCAATTGGATTATACTTCATGATTTCTTTATAACACTGCTCTCCTAACTGCTGTATTTCCTGTTCTGTACTCATCGGATCGACTTGAGGAAATGGAATATCGTGTATTTTTCCATATTTTTCTGCTTCTGCTGTCTGTTTTTCTCCCCAATCACTTGAAGGATGATTTGTAAAATTCACAAACACTTTTTCCATAATGTTTTTTCACTCCCCTAACTATATTTGTTCTGATAATTGTTTATACTTCTTTTTATAACGACTAATTTTTCGCTTATCTTCACCCAATGCTTCTGCAATTTTTTGATCCGTAAATTTAAAACTTCCCTGCAAAAAATTATAATAAACACCATAAAGTTCTTCAATTGACTCTGGCTCTTCTTCAATTGCCAATGCAAGATACGGATCAACAAAAATTTCATCCATAAAAAGTCTTTCTTTTTGTTTCAATAGATCATATACGTCTTCATCTCCTGCTGGATAGCTTTGATAGCGATGGTATCCTGGGCATCCTGACTCTTCTTTAAAATATTTCGCCGATCCCTGTTCTAGCTTTAGTTCTTTTAAAACATTTCTTGTCACAATGGCTCTTATTATTTGTTTCTCTTTTACTTTCAGAATATTTGACACCATCCGATATAATCTTATCGATTGCCATAAATCTTCGTTTTCTTCCTGGTTCAATATAATATCCTCTGGATTCTGACAAGCTTCGTTTTCTGTTCCATATGTAACAAAATCCAGTGGATCATACTCCTCCCCCTCCCCATCTTGTAATATTCCGCTTCTTCTTATCTTCATTACTTTTTCATAGGCTTCTTTTTTTAATTTTTCTGGATAACGTTTGAGACCTAAATTCATATTCCCTCTAAACTGTTCAAAACTAAATGTTTTTCCCATTTTTTCCTGTAATTTCTGACATTCAAAACATAGTTTTATGAATCTATCTTCATTATCCCAATGCATTCCTCCTGTTTGTTCCTGTAATTGAACTTTACTTCTCTCTTTATTATAATGTTGCTTATATTTCTGACGAAACTTCTGGTAAAAACCGACCTCAGATTGTTCATATTCGCAGATTAACTCTTTTAACACTTCAACAAACACCAGTCCATCTAGCTGCTCCGTATGCTTTACTCCAACTTTTGCAATCAGATCCGTATTATTTTCCTTGACTTGTTTAAGAAATTTGTTATTTAGCGTTTCTAAAATTTCTTCACAAATCTCGTCATAATCTTTATTTGTTCTAAAAAACTCCCAGCGTTCGTTTCCTCTTGGCATTTTTTGAATTTGTTCCATCAGTTCATTTAATTTTGTTTCTACTTTTTGATCGGTTTCTTTCTTTTTCAATTACATTCACCTCACTTTTGCATTAATGTAAATTCAACAATCTCTTCAGGCTTTCCTTTGGATGATCCATTTCCAATATATGAATTTGTTCAATGATGTTTTCTACCATTAATAGTCCAACGAGATCATAAATTCTGGCTTCCTTTACTATATTCTTTTCTCTCACAATTTCCCCATAATAAATCCCCTCCACTTCAATATCTGTAAAAATTTTATTCAATGCCGTCAATACATAAGTAACAATGACTGAAACTGGTTTCGTTCCGTAAGTAATACATGCATTAACAGAAGAATGATTAGGAATCTGATCTATAATATCCATAAAAAGTTTTATTTGCGTTTCCATATTTTGCTGTTCTGGCATTTCTACTACTTTTACACAGCTCTCTTCTAAATTAAGTGACTTTACTTCTTCTAAAAATTGATCATAGTTATCTGCCGTATCTTTATTTATTGTTCGGATTGCAATAATTTCAATTTCTTCTTTATTTTCCAAATTTTCAGCAATCACTGGTATAATTGGAAATGAAGTTTCTCGTTCTTTCTTTGAAAATTGAAATCCAACAGGTTGGTAAATTAATTTTTGTAATGCATTCTTAAATTGCAATGGTATCGTTGTGATAAAAATTCGTTTCATTTTGCTTCCCCTTTATATTTATTTCTTACAATCATTATAACATAACTATAGATTTTTTCCATCTTTTTTTATAATAATCTTTATTTTTTTTTTCATTTTTATTATATTTTTGCCATCATATGCTATTCTATTTCTTTTATTCTTTGATTTTCCCGTTGAAGTAGGTTTCCAACATCTGATTTTAATCCTGTCGCAATTGTTCCTCTCCCATTGGGTGCATATTTTTGTTTGACTTTAATAAATTCTTTTAAGAGTTGTCCTGCCTGATTTGTTGTAATCTGTCCTATTACTACTACGATTGCCTTGTCTTTTTTATCTCTCATTTTATCCTCCATTCTGCTGCAAAACAGTATCTTTTCATAAGAGGGGAATCATCCCCTCTCTTCTAAAACGTTGTTATCACTACATCACTATCTGGTTGAATCATATGTATCGTATTTTTTCCATATCCAATAATCATTCTGTTTTCAAAGTCCAATCGCAAATCCTGTACTCCTTTTACAAATGGAATGATATCGACTTCTCCGTTTCTTCTTTTTACTGCAACAAACTCGGACGTAACATTCAATACTTCATCTTCTTTTCTTAGAATATTAACTTTCACCATGGCAACTCCTCCTTATATTCCTAATTTTTTCTTTATTACTTGCATAGCTACATCCAACACGATTGATCCTATTATAAATACTACCTGTTTCATCTTTATTTTCCTCCCTTTCTCATTCTTACCAATACAACTACTACATCTACCGCCGCATGTCCTAAAATTGAAATAATTCTATCCATAATCACACCTCCCTTCTAAAACTTCATAATATCTATATTTCCTCTATGTACTTGCTTGTGGCATTTTTGGCATAGTGTTATGATGTTTTCCTCATTGGCAGCTCCTCCGTATAGATACTGAATCATATGATGCCCCTCTGGTTTCACTGTACTTCCACATACTTGACATACATTATAATCTCGCCTTTTGCCTTCGTTTTGTGCCAGCGTATGTACATATTCTCGGTATTTTGACATTTGTTTTGCTCCTTTCTCTTCACTTTATTATTAGGTTCTTTTTTCTGGAAAAGTCTCGTTTTTGAAAAATCTTTTTTAAAATTTTTCCGATTTTCCTTTTCACTTTATTATTAGGTTCTGTTTTTGGAAAAAGTCTCGTTTCCACAAAAAAAACATTTATGAAACCTACTTTTCTTAAATTCCATTCTTTTAATAAGAAGGTTTAAGATTTTCTGTTTCACAAATGTTTCCTTAATATTTCTATTGATATAATACAGGCTCTTCTCGCCATTCTGTTTTCACTACTACATATGGATAGCTTGTCTGGACAATGGCATCTCCTTCTGGTCCAATCAAATTGGTATCGATAATAATATTTTCTTTTGCTAAATATAGTTCTGGTACTTCGATGCTGTATCCTCCTGTTGGCTGCTCTCCATATCCTACTACAATATATAAATCTTGATCATTTGCATAAGTAAGCTTGAATTCTCCCTGTTTTTTTTCTTCGATGATATCTTTTAATTCTTTTGGAATATTCTCTTCACTTATAATCGTGAATTCCAAATCTTGAATTTTTTCTTTTTCTGTGGCTGCACTACATCCATATAAAAGAAACGATAAGACAAATACGCTCACTAGTATGTATTGTTTCATGTTCCAATTACTCCTGCCCAACTCATTTTTGTTTATTATATGGACTTTTTTATAAAAATATTCTACTGGAACTGTCTCTTTCTCATACCATATCGAAAACTTACCAGAGCGCACAAAAACAAGGCAGGTTAAAAACCTGCCCTACTATCTCTAAATCACTATTTCTGTACTTTTTCTCCCCATTCCGTAAAACGGATCACTCCATCCCTGCTTCCTGAGACGATTAAAATATCTTCTTCTTTAAATACATAATCTGGTTTCACATTTTCTATTACATTATTATTACTTTCAATTGCAATGATATTGAGATCAAAACGAGCTCGAATATCTATACTAGATACTGTTTTTCCAATACATCTCTTTGGGATACGCAGTTTTGAAATATTAATCTTTTGACTCAATTGTATAAAGTCCAGAACTCTTGATGTTTCCAACCGATTCGCCAAACGAATTGCCATATCTCGTTCTGGATACACTACCTTTGCGCCAAGTCTTGCCAAAATTTCTCCATGCTCTGGACTTGTAGCTTTGGAAATTACTTCTGGAATTCCAAGAGAAACTAAGTTTAATGTTGTAAGTATGGAAGACTCCATATGTTCTCCAATACAAACGATGGCAACATCACAATTTTGTATTCCAGTTTCCATTAAGGTTCTTTTGTCCAGGTTGCTGACAACTAATGCATTTTCGGTTAATTCTCTTACTTCTCTTACTTTTTCTTCATCCTTATCGATGACAAGTAATTCTGCTCCTGATCGAGCAAGTTCCTCGGTAAGTGCGGATCCAAATCTTCCTAACCCAACAATCCCGTAAGACATTTTTTCACTTTTTTTCATACCAAACATAATAATCCTCCTAATAATTAGCCAATTGCAATATTTCCTTCTGGATAACTTACTCGCTCTCCTCTAGTAAAATGCCATAGAGATGCGATGGTCAATGGTCCAAGACGACCTATGTACATTACTAATATAGATAACAACTTACTTCCATCCGATAAATCTACTGTAATACCAGTAGATAAACCAACGGTTCCAAATGCACTTGTCATTTCAAATAAAGCTTGGATTAGAGAGACATCTGGTTCCATTATAAGAACAAGATAAGTAGCAGTTAAAACTACTGTCAAAGCTAAAATCATAATGACTGCTGCCTTACGAAATGCATCTCGTGGAATGGCATATCGGAATGCTTTTTCTGTATGGTTAGTAGCTGCCGATTTAATTCCCTGAATTAATACAAAAAATGTACTTGTTTTTATACCACCACCTGTAGAACCAGGAGAGGCTCCAATAAACATCAGAACAGTCAGTACCAGTAGTCCTGGGGTAGAAAACTCACTGAGCGGATAGGTCGAGAAACCTGCGGTTCTGGCAGATACACTATTAAAGAAAGCTCCCATCCAACTTACGTCTTCGGTCATTTTAACTAATACTGCTCCGATCACAATTAAGCTTGCGCTGACAGTGATTACTACCTTGGCATGCATGGATAATTTAGACCAGCGAAGCCTTGTTGAAATCAATTCACGAATAACTAAAAATCCAATTCCACCAAATACAATCAATCCACAAGTTACTAAGTTTAATACAACATTATCCTGATAAGGGATTAAATTTTGATAATTTCCCAGTATATCAAATCCTGAATTATTGAATGCTGCAACGGAATGGAACAGACTAATCCCAAGTGCTCTTATTGGAGGATAATCTTGAACAAACACAGTAAAACTAAGTGCTGCTCCTAATAGCTCAAAAACTACTGTGGTAAGAAAAATACTTTTAACAAACCGTACAAGCCCTCCTCCTGAGCTTACATTCATTGCCTCTCGAATTAAAGTTCTCCCCTTCAAGTTTACCTTTTTTCCAATTGCAAGCATAATACCTGCACCAACTGCTGTAACTCCCAATCCTCCAATCTGAATCAGAGCCGCCAGAAAAAACTGTCCAAGCGGAGTAAACGTATCTCCCGCATCAATCGCAATTAATCCAGTTACACATACTGCACTTGTTGATGTATAAAGAGCATCAATATACCGAACCGTAACTCCATCCTGAATGCTGCATGGCAGCATTAATAACAGGGAACCTAATAGAATAACGAAAGCAAAACCAAGTGCAATAATTCTGCCTGGAGACTGACGTTTTATTATTTTTATAAAGTTCATTTTAACCACCTCATTCATTCCCGTACATTCGATAACCGACTCCCAATTCATTAGAAATATATTGGTTGTCCCCTGGTTTCGAACCGAGTTTTTTTCTAATATTAGCCATATTTACTTGTAATTTCTTAATACTTCCTGAATCTGCGCTCCCCCATATTGCATGTATAATGAACGCATAAGTAAGAACTCTTCCTGCATGTTCGGAAAGTAATGTAACAATATTATATTCCGTCTGCGTTAACTTTATTTCCTGATGCTTAATCGAAACAATACGCCTATCATAATCAATTTCCATATCTTTTACTACAAATTTTCCATACTGACCATTTGTTAGCTCTGTATTATGATGACTATTGCGTAATGTTGCACGCACTCGGGCTAAAAGTTCTGCTGTTCCAAATGGTTTTGTAACATAGTCGTTAGCTCCAAAATCCAACGCAGACACTTTATCATTTTCATCTGTTCTTGCAGACAAAACAATAATTGGTACTCTTGAAAATTTACGAATTTTTTTTATTAGCTCCACTCCATCCATATCTGGAAGTCCCAAATCCAATATGATTAGATCAGGACAATGCGAAGTAACCATCCATTCTCCTTGTTTTGCTGTGCCAGAAGTCAGGACTTGATATCCATTTGTTTCCAATATTGTTTTTACAAAACTTCGTATATTTAATTCATCTTCAATAATGAGAATACGATACTTATTACTACTCATAATTGTTTTCGTCTACTTCCTCCTTCTCAAGCGAAAAACCAAAAGTTACACCTCCTGATTTCTGATTTTCTGCATAAATCTCTCCTCCATGCGCTTTTAAAATCGCAGCACAAACGGAAAGTCCAATTCCCATACTATTTTTTTGCCCATCTGCTGGAGCATTTCTTTTTTCCAAATATCCAGTAAATAAATGTGACATCTGCTCTTTTGGAATTCCACAACCATCATCCGTCACCTCAAAAATAGCTTTTGTTCCAGATGTAAAAACCTTTAATTTTAACTGTTTCATCCCTTTTGCATGTTGAACTGCATTTTCCAATAGATTCATCAGTACCTGCTCGATTAATACTGCGTCCATAGGAATACTAATAAATTCATCCGGTATCTCTACCGTCACTTCCTGACCTGGATATCGTTTCTGAAATTTGACCAAAACGGTATCAATCAATTCTTCCAATACTGTCGGTGTCTTAATCACATTTACTTTTTCTCCATCAATTCGAGTGACCGATAAAAGATTTTCCACCATTCGTATCAGCCACTGAGAATCTTCTCTTACTTCTTCTAGCAATTTTAATTGCTGCTCTTTTGAAAGTAAATCATAATTCTCTATAATTGCAGAGCAGGAACCATAAATCGTCGTTAATGGAGTTCTTAGATCATGTGAAATTGCCCGAAGCAAATTTGCACGCATTTTTTCTTTTTCTCCCTCTGAGCGTATCTTCTCCTGTTCTTTTATCTTTGTTGTTAACGTGCTTGTCATACTTGTTACAAAAAGCATCACAATCGCTGAAAAAAGATTCTCTGGTCCAGAAAAATTAAATGTAAAGTATGGAAATGTAAATGCATAGTTAACTGCCATCATACTAATGAGCGATGACATAATTCCCCAAATATATCCCTGTGTCACCAATGAGATTAAAAAAACTGCCAACACAAATATGGTCGGAATTAATGATTCTGCTTGAAATAATACTTGAATCTGCAAACTCAATAAAAAAGAAATACTAAGTATCAAAATTAAGTATAGGAGATCCTTCCTCCAACTTTTTGATTTCTTCTTATTCCTCTTTAACCAATCATTCATATCATATCAGATGCCTCCTGTTTCATTCAACATCATATCATACATCCCTTGGTCTATCAAACTAAATATTAAGATTTTTTATATTCTCAGACTCTACTATGAATCTTTCATAAATAAAGTCCAAATCATAGTCTCATCCTATCACTTGTTTGGCAAAGAAACAGCTAAGATTTTATTTTATCCAATATTATTTTCCATTTATTTCTATATAATAAATAATTTTATTTCTTTATTTTTATAAAATCGTATTTCTATCTAAAAATTATGTTTTTTTCTTATTAAAATCCGACTTTATCTCCTTTTTTTTCAGCTTTTCTTCCTTTTTTCCGAAAAAATTCTCTTTAAAAAACGGCATTTTTTATTCTTTTTACCCTTTTCTTTTTTTGTATCTTAAAAAATACATAAAGTGAAATAGGCAATTTGCACAAAGTTTAGCGGAGTAATTCCAGGAATTCTACAATGAAATTCACAAATTTTTCTGTAAAATTTCTGTAACAAACTAACCTAGTAAAGTAATTGACACCTCAAACACTTCGCTGTACTATAAGTGAGAAATCAAACAACAGAAAGGAAGCGATTATACGGAAAATCTTGGAGAAACCTTGCTGGAAGAACTTAATTGTAAAACCGTTTTTACAATTCCCATTTTCGGTGGTCTTGATATTTCCGAATCTACTGTTATTACGTGGTTTATTATCGCATTTGTGGCGGTCTTATGTATGATACTCGTTCGTAACCTAAGCGTTGAATCACCAAGCAAAAAACAGCAGGTTTTGGAACTGGCAGTCGGAGGACTTTATAATATCTTCGATGGTCTCCTTGGTAAAGCAGGAAGACGTTACATCCCATATTTAATGTCCGTCCTCATTTACCTTGGAATTTCCAATGTAATCGGAATTCTTGGAGTTAAGCCACCTACCAAAGATATGAACGTAACTGCTGCCTTAGCCCTTATGAGTATTATTCTCATTGAATATGCAGGAATTCATGCAAAAGGCGGCCGTGGTTTTATTAAGAGCTTTGCCCAGCCAATGGCAATCATGACACCAATTAATATATTGGAAGTATTTATCCGTCCACTGTCGCTTTGCATGCGACTGTTTGGAAATATTCTTGGTGGATTTGTAGTAATGGAATTAATTAAATACTTTGTACCTGCAATTATTCCAATTCCATTTAGTTTTTATTTTGATATTTTTGACGGCTTGATTCAAGCCTACGTCTTTGTATTCCTTACTTCATTATTTATAAAGGAATCCATTGAGTAAAACGATCCTATTAAGAAAAAAACAAAACTTATTATGAATTTTAAGGAGGATTTTCATTATGTCTACAACATTAATCGCAATTGGAGCTGGTATCGCAGTATTATCAGGTGCTGGAGCTGGTATTGGTATTGGTTTAGCAACTTCTAAGGCAGCAGATGCAATTGCCAGACAGCCAGAGGCAGATAGTAAAATTACAAAAGCATTACTTCTTGGCGCAGCACTTGCAGAAGCAACTGCTATTTACGGTTTTGTTATCGCTTTCTTAATCTTAATCCTTTTAAAATAATTAAAGGCGGTGAGTCTTTTCTATGATTTCAATCAACATGAACCTCGTTTATAACTTGATCAATGTCATTGTGCTATTCCTTGTGTTAAAGCATTTTTTATTTCAGCCAGTACTTGGAATTATGCAAAAACGAGAGGAACTCATTCAAGGACAGTTGGATCATGCTGCTCAAACACAAAAGCAGGCAGATGCATTAAAAAAACAATATGAATCTTCTCTTGAAACAGCCAAAGAAGATTCTCAAAAAATTATTGATACGGCCCGCATCAATGCTAAAGCGGAATACGACCGTATTGTCAAAGAGGCGGATGAAAAGGCAAATCGTATTGTCCAAGAAGCTCATAAAGCAACACAGGCAGATAAGGAAAAAACCATGAAAGATATGGAATCCCAAATTGCTAATCTCGCTCTTGTCGCTGCTGCAAAAATTATGAGTGAAAATCAGGAACAAACAAGCGCACGTGCCTATAGCCAATTTATTAAGAATACAGGTGAATCGAGATGAGTCAGATTAGTCGCAACTATGCACATGTGTTATATGAATTGCATGTTCCAAAAGAAACAATTACTTTTACAACTGAGATTCTTTCTTTGAATCCGATTCTTTTGGATGTTTTGAAAAATCCTACGATTCCTCGTACTCAAAAATATAATGTTATTGATAGAATTTTTCCAAAAGAACTTCAAAATTTCCTAAAAGTGCTCTGTTTCCATCAAAGTGCAGCATTACTTCCAGAAATTTTGGATGACTATATTTATTACAGTCATGAACAAGAGGGAATTTTAGATGCAGTACTTACCTATACGATTAAACCAGATCCCACAACTACAAATCGTATCAGGGAAGTACTAAAAACGAAATATCAGAAACAAGACGTAAATCTTACAATGCAAGAAGATCCTACTTTACTCGGCGGTTTTATTATTAATGCAAATGGAGAGGAACTTGATTATAGTATGCGTGGACGTCTTAAACAGTTACAACAAAAATTGACATGGAGGTGACAGGATTGAGTGCGATCAGCTCAGAAGAGATTATTTCAATTTTAAAAACTGAGATTGAAAATTTTGATATTGAAACAAAGGATCAAGAAGTAGGCACTGTCATCTGGGTCGGTGACGGTATTGCTACGATTCACGGAATTGACCATGCAATGTATGGAGAAATTGTCTTATTTGACAATGGTATAAAGGGAATGGTTCAAGATATCCGAAGAGATGAAATCG
Organism: Candidatus Fimimorpha faecalis; assembly: GCA_018712075.1. GTDB lineage: Bacteria > Bacillota > Clostridia > Lachnospirales > Lachnospiraceae > Fimimorpha > Fimimorpha faecalis. The sequence continues at coordinate 33,053 of DVHN01000052.1, read as the reverse complement.
GCTGTATTTTACTTGGACGAGATCACGGAGTTCATGAGGGAACACGAGTTTCTCGTACAAAGAAAAAAGCAGGTATTCCTGTTGGAGATGCTTATATTGGACGTATTGTCAATGCACTCGGTGCTCCAATTGACGGAAAAGGAGAAATCGTTTCCTCCGATTACCGTGCGATTGAACAGGCAGCCCCAGGTATTACAGAACGAAAATCGGTAAATCAGCCTTTAGAAACTGGAATTCTTGCAATCGATTCTATGTTCCCAATTGGTCGTGGACAGAGAGAATTAATTATTGGCGACAGGCAGACAGGAAAGACTTCAATCGCAATGGACACAATTTTAAATCAAAAAGGCAAAGATGTCATTTGTATCTATGTTGCAATTGGTCAAAAAGCTTCTACTGTCGCCAAACTTGTGAATACATTAACCCAACATGACGCAATGGACTACACGATTATCGTTACTGCAACTGCAAGCGATCCTGCTTCCTTACAATATATTGCTCCATATTCTGGAACTGCCCTTGCAGAGTATTTTATGTACCAGGGAAAGGATGTATTAATTGTATATGATGATTTATCAAAACATGCAGTTGCATACCGTGCTCTTTCCTTACTTTTGGAACGTTCTCCAGGACGTGAAGCCTATCCAGGTGATGTATTCTACTTACATTCCAGACTTTTGGAACGCTCCAGCAGATTAAGTGATGAATTAGGCGGAGGTTCCATTACTGCACTTCCAATTATTGAAACACAGGCTGGAGATGTATCTGCATATATCCCAACGAATGTAATTTCTATTACCGATGGACAAATCTTCCTGGAAAATGATTTATTTTTCTCTGGTCAGCGTCCAGCTGTTAATGTAGGTTTATCCGTGTCCCGTGTTGGCGGTGCTGCACAGACAAAGGCAATGAAAAAAGCTTCTGGAAGTATTCGTATTGATCTGGCTCAATTTCGTGAAATGGAAGTTTTTACTCAGTTTAGCTCAGATCTAGATGACGCCACAAAAGAACAGCTTGCTTATGGAAATGGACTTTTGGAGATTCTGAAACAGCCGCTTGCTCACCCTCTTTCTCTGCATGAACAGGTGATTACCTTATTGGCAGCTACACACAAGGTAATGCTTGGCATTGAAAAATCTAAAATCAAAGAGTTCCAACTGACCATGCTTCAATTATTTGAAATAGAACATAAAGATATTATAGATACAATCGAAACGCAAAAAGTTCTTACGGATGAGCTAATTGAACAGATTGTAACCTATGCAAACGATTACGCATCAAATTATAAAAAGTAGGTGGTAATTCATGGCAAATGCGCACGAAATACAAAGTAGAATGAAAAGTATCAAAGATACAATGAAAATCACAAACGCAATGTTCATGATTTCTTCTTCTAAGTTAAAACGAGCCAAAAAAAGTTTGGAAGATACACAGCCTTATTTCTATACATTACAAAGTGCAATTGGGCGAATTCTCCGACACGTGCCCGACATTTCTCATCCTTTTTTTGACCAAGGTTCCAATCGGAAACTAGAAGAACAGACCATTGGATATATTGTTGTTACAGCGGATAAAGGATTAGCTGGATCGTATAATCACAATGTTATAAAAATGGCAGAAGAACATATGAAACAATATCCAAACCACCGTTTATTTGTTGTCGGAGAACTTGGAAGAAGATACTTTTCAAAACATGGATATACAATTGACACGCATTTTCATTATACAGCTCAAAATCCAACGATGCACCGTGCCCGTGTAATTATGGAAAAAGTAGTCGATCTTTATATGAAAAAGGAACTCGATCAAGTACATATTATTTATACCGATATGATCAATCCTGTTCAGTCAGAAGCTGCAATTACCCAGCTTCTTCCACTGCAAAAAAAGCATTTTTCCCCTAACGTTCTTCCGATTAATGTACGACAGGAAGAAATTGCTCTTTATCCAGATGCTAAAACAGTTCTGGATCTTATTATTCCAAACTATATTACTGGTTTTATTTATGGTTCTTTGGTAGATTCTTACTCTTGTGAACAAAATGCCCGTATGATGGCAATGCAGACTGCAACAAACAGCGCAAAGGCGATGCTGCACGACTTATCCATTCAATACAATCGTATTCGGCAGGCTGCAATTACACAGGAAATTACCGAAGTTATTGCTGGTGCCAAAGCCCAAAAGAAAAAAAGAAAACGCTGAGGAAGGTGGCATTCATATGAAGAAAGGAAAAATCGTACAGGTTATGGGACCTGTAGTAGATGTAGAGTTTAGTACAAATCAAGATCTTCCTGCAATTCGAGACGCTCTGGAGGTTGATAATCAGGGAAAACGATGCGTTATGGAAGTTGCACAGCACATCGGAAATAATACCGTTCGCTGTATTATGTTAGCAGCAAGTGAAGGACTTCACCGTGATATGGAAGTAACTGCAACAGGAGATGGCATTAAAGTTCCTGTTGGAAATAAAACATTGGGACGTTTATTCAACGTTCTTGGAGAAGCAATTGATGGAGAAGGTTCGTTAGAAAACGAAGAACATTGGAGTATTCATCGAGAACCTCCAACATTTGAAGATCAAAGTCCAGTAGTAGAAATACTTGAGACAGGAATTAAGGTCATTGACTTACTCGCTCCCTATGCAAAAGGTGGTAAAATTGGTCTTTTTGGAGGCGCCGGTGTCGGTAAAACCGTTTTAATCCAAGAGCTGATCCGAAACATTGCAACAGAACATGGCGGTTACTCCATCTTCACTGGTGTTGGAGAACGTTCCCGTGAAGGAAATGATTTATGGACAGAAATGAAGGAATCTGGTGTATTGGAAAAAACGGCACTTGTGTTTGGGCAAATGAATGAACCGCCAGGAGCTCGTATGCGTGTAGCAGAAACTGGATTAACCATGGCAGAATACTTTCGTGACCAAGAACATCAGGATGTACTATTGTTTATCGACAATATTTTCCGTTTTACTCAGGCTGGTTCCGAAGTATCTGCTCTTTTAGGACGTATGCCTTCCGCAGTTGGCTACCAGCCGACATTGGCAACCGAAATGGGAGAACTCCAGGAACGTATTGCATCCACAAAAGAGGGATCTGTCACTTCTGTCCAAGCCGTTTATGTGCCAGCCGATGACTTGACTGACCCAGCTCCAGCTACAACATTTACCCATCTGGATGCTACGACCGTACTTTCCCGTAAAATCGTGGAACAGGGAATTTATCCAGCCGTAGACCCATTGGAATCCAACTCTCGTATTTTGGAAATTGATGTCGTTGGAGAAGAACATTATGAAACAGCTCGTCGTGTACAGGAGACCCTTCAAAAGTATAAAGAACTGCAAGATATTATCGCAATCCTTGGTATGGAAGAATTGTCGGATGAAGATAAATTAACCGTAGTAAGGGCTAGAAAAATTCAAAAGTTTCTCTCTCAGCCATTTTATGTAGCAGAGAACTTTACTGGAATTCCAGGTAAATATGTTCCTTTAAAAGAAACGATTCGAGGATTTAAAGCCATTTTAGATGGAGAAATGGACGAATATCCAGAAGTAGCATTTTTTAATGTCGGCACCATTGATGAAGTAATCGAAAAAGCCAAACAAGAAAAAAAGAGGACTAACGCATGAAAACTTTTGACTTAAAAGGACTTGCAAGTAATAAGACCTTTTTTGAAGGACGTTGTTCAAAATTGATTGTCCCAGCTCCTGACGGCCAGAAAGAAATATTGGCAAACCATGAAAATATGGTTATTGCAATCACAGAAGGGATGCTACAGTTTCAGCCAGAAAACAGCGAAGAATGGATTCAATTTGTAGTTGGTACTGGTTTCGTTCAGGTAATTAATAATCGTGTCGTTCTTTTAGTAGATACCGCAGAGCGCCCAGAAGAAATTGATATTCGTCGAGCAGAAGAAGCAAAGCAACGAGCAGAAGAACAGCTTCGTCAAAAACAAAGTATTGAAGAATACCATATTTCAAAAGCATCTCTTGCAAGAGCCATGTCCCGATTAAAGGCAACGAGTAAATATAGATAGTAAGAAAGCAGCTACTCTCTTTTATAGGTAGCTGCTTATCTTTTATTCGCCTCGTCGATTTTTTATAATAAAATAGATCATACTGCATAATGCTGCACTTGCAATTCCTAAACAAGGAAAATAAAACCTTTCATCCAATTGAGCACTATACGGATGGCTCAATACAGATAACAATACAAAAATTATCATAATAGACAAACTAAGCAAAATAAAAAAAGGATTTCGGTTTTCTTTCAACTCCACTTCAAATAACTGCTTTCGTTCTAGCAGACGCAGTAATTCTCCCTCATATTCATATCCCTTGATAAGAATGTAAGTCCGTTTCCCAGTACGTTCGTTTTGATAACGTACTTGACAAGTCAAAGCATAGCAATTATCGTGATCTTGAATCTTATCCACTTTTTGTATTTCGACAGCTCCAACTGGTAAAGCATTTTCTCTCTCGATTTGTTGTTTCAATACCTCCAACTGTTTCTGAATATCCCGCATCATACCGATATAACCAAATATTCCTCGCCGATACTGCACCAACTGACGAGCATCCACTACAAATAACCGATCTTCACCATCCTTACAAAAGATCATTGCATCTCTCTGAAAACTGCGCCCAAGCCTTACAGAGAAAAAAATAAGCAGCGCAACACTCAAAATACAGGAAATAAGGGATACCATTTCTTTATACTCATCTGTATAAATTGTCAAAATGGCAACTCCCAAAACCAAACTAACAGCTAAAATTACAATCCCCATTGTTCCCAAAACCATACGTATCGCAAATCGGTTTTTCCCCTTTATCTGCGGTGATATCCAAACCTTCATCCCCCATTTCCTCCTTATTGATAGACGATCAAAAAAACATTTGTTCTATTATTTTATCATGCAAACAATTGTATGTCAATTAGAGTAGGAAAGATTTGTTTATCGCAAAAAGAAACGGTATGACCAAAGCCATACCGTTTCCTTTAAACTCTTTTTATTATGAGCTTTTATTAACCTTCGATTTCAATGTAACGTTTCTGTTCTACTGCTTTTGCTTCTTTCTTAGGAAGCGACAATTTCAAAATACCATTTTCATATTTTGCTTTAATATCTTCCTGAGTAAGCTCCTCGCCTACATAGAAACTTCGGCTCATTGCTCCAGCATAACGTTCTTGACGGATATATTTTCCTTCTTTGTCTTTTTCATCCTTATCCAGACCCTTGGAAGCAGAAACAGTTAAATAACCATTTTCCAGTTTCGCATTGATTTCATCTTTCTTGAATCCAGGTAAGTCGATGTCTACTTCATATCCGTTTTCTGTTTCACGAACATCGGTTTTCATCATATTCTTGGCATGTTTTCCATACAATGGATTTTTCTTACCAAAAAATTCTCTTTCAAATGGGAAATCCATCCAATCATCATCAAATAAACTTTCTCCAAAAATACTAGGCATCATCATAAGTCATATCTCCTTTCCAAAGACAATCAATAAACTGAATTCGCACTATCGGAGAAACCCGAGGTGTTAATATTACTAGTAGGAACTCTGGAAGATCTTCTTTTTTCTCTCTTCCTTTGTTCTAGATGTAATATAACACTTATTATTAGCAATGTCAAGAGGTGAGTGCTAATTTTTTGTGAAAAATTTGTGAACTTTTGATTTTATTGGCTTCACATTTTTTTACTTGTTTTCGCACTCAATTTGCTTGATTTGACCACATTTTTACGATAAATTTGGCATTAATTTACAATGTTAGATAAAAATTTTCAAAACTGCATTGGATTAACTTTATCTTGCTCTGTAACTTTCCTTAACACACGACATGGATTTCCAACTGCAATTACTCCTTCCGGTATATTTCTCGTAACAACACTGCCTGCACCAATCACCGTTCCATTTCCGATTTTTACCCCACCACAAATCGTAGCATTTGCGCCAATCCATACATCATCCCCTATTGTAATCGGACTTGAAGTTCCAATCCCATTGGATCGCTGTTCTGCATCAATTGAATGTCCTGCACAGGCAATACAAACCCCAGGTGCAATAAATACATTTTTTCCAATATGGACTGGCGATGTATCCAAAATCACACAGTTGTAATTGATAACCGTTAATCCATACGTATGAATATTAAAACCATAGTCACAACGAAACGATGGCTCTATAAAAGTGAGTGGATGGCAGTCTCCAAATAACTCTCTTAGTATTTCTGCTCTTTTTTCTCCCTCTTTTGGGCTTGTCTTATTATACTCCCAACAAAGCTGCTTTGCCTTTTGCTGTAACTGAGATGGCATATCTCTATGATTGGAACAATAACTTTGATTTTGCTGCATTATTTCTAAAATATTCATATTTTTACCTCATTAAAATGGAATTCATTCTTTTTCTTAAAACAATTCTTCTATATACATATTCGTTAACAATTGTTTCCCAGACTCTGTTTTAAAAATATTGGATTTTACATATTCGACTGCATCTTTCTTTATCTCATCTTCATAAATATTAACAAGAAAATCTGCTTCTACTAAGATCTGATAATCCATTCCTTCTATATTCTTATACGTATGATGATGGCCAATCAAATATTTTACTCGCTCTATCTGTTCTTCTGTATATCCCCCTAGTTCTTCCATCAACTTTTGCGCTTCTATAGGTCCTTCTATTTCCTGATATTTGCCAGAACTCGATCCATATTTTTGTTCACTTACATGAATTCCAATATCATGTAAAATTGCTGCCGTTTCTAAAATAAACTGTGCAGCCTTATTTAGCTTCTCTAATTTCCCAATGGTAGCAGCCAGATCATGTACTTTAAGAAAATGCTGGATACGTTTTGCATCCCCCTTATCATAATGAACCATTGCTGCAATTAACTTTGCATGTTTTTCATCCATCTACTGTTTTCCTCTCTCTCATCCTATATTTTAATGGAGTACAACTATAGGTTTGCTGAAATTTTTTACTAAAATTAGACGTATAACCATAGCCAACTTCATGTGCAATCTCTGCTATGGACAATTCCGTCGTACATAACAACGTAGCTGCCAATGACATTTTTAATGCAGCAATATATTCTCCAATCGTCATATGGTAATAATAGGAAAATCCTGCTTTTAGTTTTTGAGAATTCATTTTTAATTGCCAACTCAACGCTTCAATTGTTGGAGGATTTACAAATTGTTCGGTTAAAATATCATGTGCTTTTTGCACTGTTTTAAAATCATGAGCAGAGAAAACAATTCTTCTCTTTTTGCCAATTGTTACACTTCCATAATTGATCTGTCTGGAAAAAGCATTTTGACCACTTGGACTTCCACTTTCTTTTATCACTGCTAAACACTCTAAAATCGCAGCCTCCAGATGTAAGTAATTCAAACAATCCATTTTATCTTTATGTATCATTCGATATAAAACTGGAAACACTTCTGATGGAAGGTAATAATAGGTATGATTTTCTAAAAAATATTCAGAAATTGAAAACCCAGCAAAACGCCTTTGAATTTCCTCGAAGAAATTTGGATAGATTGTAATTTCCGCTCCTTGAAAATGCTGCCCTGGTATCCACATTTGTTTTCCTTTTATTTCTTTTTCTAATACTAAAAATGCGGAAGGCATAAACGAAGAAACAGGTTGATGTTCCAGCTGAAATCTCGTTGTTCCATCATATACAATACCAAAACGCAATAACGGATTGGAATGGTCAAATTGAATTCCAAACGCTTTTTGTACTGTATAGTCAGCAATCCCAAAATCGTAAAACCCCTCTCTTTGATATAAACGATACGATCCGCTTTTCGGAAATTCAGGATTTTGATATAACAAACAATTTGCTTTTTTTATCGGCTGAAAACCAAGCTGTTCTAAAACAATTGTTCGAAATTGAAATGAATTACTTGAGCAATACATAGTTTCCTCCTTATCTTTTATTATAGCTTTTTACATACAATAAAACAATGCAAAAAGATGATAAAAAAATGAATAAGAGTGTTTTTGTTGCAATGTTTTATTTGTTTTGTTATAATGCCAGCCGTGGTTAGGTATGACTAATCTCAAGAAATTTATACAAACTTCGTTTCTTTTAATATAAGAATTATATTTATTTAGGAGGCAATCATGCAGAAAAAGATTTTAGCACTATTTACAATAGCAACCTTTACAATTGGAGTTCTATCAGGATGCCAAGCTTCCAATACTCCATCCACTACTTCCGAAACTACAGGATTCACCTCTGCCAATACATCATCTGAAATGATAACAATTACCGATGCACGTGGAGAAGTAGAAATTCCAGCAAACCCACAAGCCATTGTAGATTTAAGCGGAAACAGTGATATTCTCCATGTGCTTGGATATTCTGTGGTTGGAACAGCAAATTCAGACGCCTACGATTATACCAAGTTTCCTTCTTATCTAGAAGATACATTGGAAGGTGCTAAAATTCTTGGTTACAGTATGCAGGATACAATGGATATTGAGGGAATTCTTGAATTAAATCCTGATTTAATTATTATTTCCAGTGTTCAAGAAAAAATGTACAATCAGCTCCAACAAATCGCACCAACGGTTATGGTAGAATTAGCTCAAATCAACTGGAAAGAGGATCTTCATACATTTGCTAAAATGATGAATAAAGAGGACATTATAGATAAATGGCTTTCCGATTATGAAACAAAAGCCAAAGAAAAAGGAGCAGAAATCCAAAACAGTTATGGAGAAGATACCACCTATCTTGCATTACTTGCAAGTGGCGGACAACTTTTCGTTTTTGATTCTGCTGGAATTGGAAGTATTATGTACGAAGATATGGGACTAAAAAAACCAGAAAACATGCCAGCACAAGAAAATATTAGTCTTCCAGTTATCAGTTATGAAGGTCTTGCAGAAATTGATGCCGATTACTTATTTGTCGTTGGAACAGACAGTGATATGGAGAGCTTGACTCAAAATAGTATTTATCAGAATATGCGTGCAGTAAAAAATGGAAATGTGATTGAACTGCCTTCCAGTCCATATTTCAATATTGGATATAGCTGCATTGGAAGAAATCTTTTCTTAGATGAGTTTGCTTCCCTTATGGAGAAATCAAAATGAAAATAAGAATAGGAATTTTAACAGCAGTCGGTGTACTGCTGTTATTCACTGGAATGATTGCCTCGATTCATATTGGAGCGAAAAATATCCCTTTTCATGAGGTTTATCACGCAATTGTCCAACCAGACGATTCCATCCATGCACAATTAGTTCGTGATATTCGTCTTCCCCGTATGCTATGTGCTGTTCTGACTGGAGGTATGCTTGCATTAACGGGTACTATGATGCAAGGAGTTATGCGTAATCCAATTGCCGAACCTTCTGTATTAGGAATAACACAGGGAGCTTCACTTGCAGTTGCCATCTCTGCGGTATCTCCAGTTGTTAGTACTGGCAATTTCTTTATGGCATTGATTGGAGCTTTTATTAGCGGTATTCTAATTTTACTTTTTACGATGCAACGTGCATCCAATCAAAGCATTTCCAGAATTTTACTCGCTGGGACTGCAATGAGCACTTTCTTTTTATCCCTTGCATCTGTGGCAGCACTTCTTGGAAACCGTTCTCAGGAGTTAGCCTTTTGGATCGCTGGGGGACTTCGTCAGGCTGGCTGGATACAAGTGTTTTTTTTACTTATTATTGGCGGATTTTTCAGTATTGCAGCCTTGGCACTATCTGGAAAAATCAATTTAATTAGTCTTGGAGAGGAAGCTGCAACTGGACTTGGAATTTCTCCAGAAAAAATCAAACTTTATACTATTTTATGTTTAATTCCGATCTGTGGAGTATGTGTAGCAACTGCTGGAAATATTGGATTCATTGGTTTATTTATTCCACATATTATTCGCAAATGGATTGGAAATGATTACCGAACGCTTATGCCGCTATCTTTCTTATATGGCGCCGTCATTTTAGTGTTTTCCGACATCGCAGCGCGTACAATCTCCGCTCCATATGAACTTCCAGTCGGACTTTTTACTGCCTGCATTGGTGTTCCAGTCTTTTTATTACTCGTTCGAAAGGAGAAGCGATAAATGAACATACAGAAAAATAAATCGATTGGAGTCGTTTGTATTCTTCTTCTTTTAGCTACAGTAATGCTATCTCTTATGCTCGGCAGTTATTCTATGTCTCCAAGAGAAGTCATTCAGACAATTCTTGGAAACGGAAATAAACTTCAAAACTTTACTATTTTTCAAGTTCGTCTTCCAAGAATTACTTTAGCCATAATTGTAGCATCTGCTTTAGGTGTTTCTGGAAGTATTTTACAGACTATCACAAGAAACCCATTGGCAGAACCTGGGCTGATTGGAATTAATGCAGGAGCAGCTTTGTTTGTGGTTCTCTGGATTTCTTCTGGAACAACTGCATACTACTCCGCTCTTTCCCTCTCTACCATTATATGGATGCCCATTGTTGCGATTATCGGTTCACTGCTTTCTGTTTTGGTTATCTGCCTTCTTGCATATAAAAAAGGAATCCAACCCGTTCGCTTTCTTTTGACTGGAGTTGGTGTTAATGCAGGTATTACAGCCATTATTTCATTTTATCAATTAAATATGTCTAAAGGTGACTATAATCAAGTCTTAACATGGACGAATGGAAGTTTATGGGGAAGTAGCTGGAATTATATTTTGTTAACCTTTCCTCTTATCACAATTCTAGTCCTTGTTGTTTTAACTCGAAGCAAAACTTTGGACGTTCTTGGACTTGGAGATGAATTAGCTTTTGGTTTAGGAGTCCCTGTGCAAAAAGAAATGCTTTTTTTCTTAGTTTGTTCTGCACTTCTTTCTGCACTTGCTACTTCTGTAGCAGGAAATATTGCATTTTTAGGACTTTTAGGTCCTCAGATTGCAAAACGAATCGTAGGACCTGTACATCGAACTATGCTTCCCTTCGCAGCTGGCATTAGTGCCATTATCCTAATCCTTGCAGATACCGCTGCTAGAAACTTATTCTCACCTTTGGAAATACCTGTCGGGATCGTCGTTTCTATTTTAGGTGTACCTTATTTTATTTATTTAATGTTAAAAGGAAAATAGGAGGTTTGATCTATGAAAATAGAAATAAAAAATCTGGAAGCTGCATACGAAGATCGAGTTATCATCCCTTGCGCAAATGTAACGATACCAGAAGGTAAGATTACAATGATGATTGGCCCAAATGGATGTGGGAAATCTACACTATTAAAATCCATTGCCAGAATTCTCCCAGCGAAAAAAGGAGAAATTCTTTTGGATCGTACAAACATAAAAAAATTATCTCAAAAGTCCATCGCTCAAAAAATGGCAGTACTTCCACAAACTCCACTCGTTCCAGAAGGAATTACTGTAAAGGATCTTGTAGCTTATGGAAGATTTCCCTATCAAAAACCTTTCTCTGGACTAAAAAAGGCAGATCATGAAATCATTGAATGGGCAATGCAAAGAACTGGAGTTTATGAACTAAAAGACCGAAAAGTAGAAGAATTATCAGGAGGTCAAAGACAGCGTGTCTGGATTTCCCTTACATTGGCTCAAAAAACAGATATTTTAATTTTAGATGAGCCAACCACTTACTTGGATATGGCACATCAATTAGAAATTTTAGAACTGCTCCAAACATTAAATACAGAAGAACATACTACAATTATTATGGTAATTCATGAATTAAATCATGCTGCTAAATTTGCGGACCATATTATTGGAATGCGCCAAGGACGTATTTTATTTGAAGGAAGTCCAAACGATGTAATTCACGTGGAAAATCTCAGAAAACTTTATGAAATTGAGGCAGTTCTAATTCAAAATGAGAAAAAAGGCTATCCAGTCTGTATAGATTATTCACGAAAGCAATCGTAACAGAAGAATTTATTTCCGTCCATTCTTCTCTCATAAAAAGCGGGAGACATCCCCAAATATAGAATGTCTCCCTAACCGATTATATGATTACTACTGGTTTAATCAGATCACGTGGTTTATCTTTCATAAGCATTAATGCTTCTTCCATATGCTCAAATCCATTAAAACGATGAGTTAATAATTTGGATGTATCCAAACGTCCTGTTTCCATTAATGACGCAAGTTTTTCCATACGGCGACGTCCGCCTGGCATCAAACCTCCTGCGATTGTTTTATGTCCCATACCGCATCCCCATTCTACTCTCGGTATTTTTACATAATCTCCTGATCCAAGATAATTGACATTTCCAATTCGTCCGCCTGGTTTTACCATTTGTACCGCCTGAATAAATGTATCGTTATTACCTCCAGCTATAATGACACGATCCACACCTTTTCCGTGTGTTTTTTCCATAATCTGTTCTACAATATCTCCTTCTTTATAATTAATAATATCCGTAGCTCCATATGCTTTCGCTGCTTCCACACAATTTGGGCGAGATCCAACTGCATAGAGTCGTCCTGCTCCACGCAGTGCCGAACCTGCAACCGCCATCAATCCAACTGGACCAATTCCAATAACACATACCGTATCTCCGAACTGAACATCTGCCAGTTCAACTCCATGGAAGCCAGTCGGTACCATATCACTTAACATGACGGAATCCGCTGGATCTAAACCATCTGGTAAGATCGCTAAGTTTGCATCTGCTTCATTTACATGGAAATATTCTGCAAATACACCATCCTTAAAATTAGAAAATTTCCATCCTGCCAACATACCTCCAGAATGCATCGAATAACCGCCCTGTGCTTCCAAACTACCCCAATCTGGTGTGATCGCTGGAACAATGACTCGATCTCCAACTTTAAAATCTTTGACTAAGTTTCCAACTTCTACAACTTCTCCCACTGCTTCATGACCTAAAATCATATCGCTGCGTTCTCCGATTGCCCCTTCCCATACTGTATGTACATCTGAAGTACAAGGAGAAACTGCAACTGGTTTCACAATTGCATCCAAAGGTCCACATGCTGGCACGTCCTTTTCAATCCAACCAGTTTTTCCAATTCCTAACATAGCAAATCCTTTCATCTTCATTCCACATCCTCCGTTCTATTTTTATTTTGTTAATGTATTAACAATTTTAACAAATTAATTCTTAATTGTCAAGTATATTTACAGCAAATTGCTATATTTACAAGACAGTTTTCTATATAAACCGTTCTTTGATTGTTTACTTAAACCATTTTTTAATTCTAAATACCCAAATTTCTAGCACAATTATCAATAAGCAAATCAAACATATAATAATATATCCATATGGAAAAGAAAGTTCTGGCATATTAATAAAATTCATTCCATACCATCCAGCAATCAAGCTTAACGGCATAAAAATTGTTGTTACAATCGTAAGAAATTTCATAATTTCATTTTGACGCATATCGACTTGTGCTTGATGCATTTCTCGCAACTGCATAGAATATTCTTTTAGCATTTGAACAGTAGAATATAATCTTCCTGCTTTATCTGCATATAATCCAAACAGTAAACGATCTCTTTCTTCTCTACCTTCTGCTGCACTCTGTTGCAACGTCTCTCCCATATCGGAAAGTTGTTCATAATAGGCACTTAATGCAGATAAGTCTTTTCTTGATGAAAGAATTTGAAAATCAAAATCATCGCTTTCTCCCTTTAACAATTTTTCCTCTAATTGGGTAAGCCGTTCCTCATATTTCTGTAAAAAGATCATATCATCTTTCAACAAATATTCCATAAATTCAAAAAGGCAAAGAGATGCCGAAGATATATCTACTAACTGATAACTTTGCATTTCGTCCAAGATCGGTTTTACGTAATCCGAATCATCAATAAAAATTATTTTATCCTCCATTAAACAATATCCGAAACAAATCTTTGTCTGCGAAGGATCTTCTTTTGGAGGAATCGCAAATGTTCCTGTCACCGCTTTTTTCAGCCAGTCTGCTTTACAAAAACGAATATGATTAAAACTATTACTAACAAATGCTCTTCGAAAGATGTCGGGATATTGCTGCCGAAATTCTTCTATCGTTAAAATTTCAATTAGGCATTTTTCCTGTGAAGATTGATCCGATTGTATTTTATATTCATCCTGATTTTTCCATTCATATTTCATACAAATCCTCCCATTCTTTTTTCTTTATTATATCACGAGTTACCCGACAAATGAAATTTACTCCTATGAAAACGAAAATTTTTCTTTTACCTATTGACTTGTACATTACGGATACCTCTATAATAATCATAACCAATGAAAGAAAGGAGGATTCCTATGCAGATTAATGAAGTTACCCAACAAGTAGATTTAAGCAAACGTGCGATAAAATATTATGAGGAGCAAGGTCTGCTCACAGTCAAAAAAGACAGCAATGGATATCGCAATTATACAGAAGAAAATTTAACTACTTTAAAAGAGATTGCTGTTTATCGTAAGCTAGGAATTAACATTTCCGATATTAAACAATTACTGAAGTCCAAAGATATTCAATTATTAGAAACAATCTATAAGCAGAAAGCTTCGGATTTACATGTCCAACAAAAGCAATTGGAAGCATTACGCTCCTACATCCAAGACCACAATGTGGATCGTATCTATGAATCTGTAGATTATCAAACGATTGCTCAAGCATTACAGGATATGATACCAGGGTTTTATGGTTACTACTTTATGAATCACTTTATGCCATATTTACAAATTCCTATCACAACCAAGGAACAACGGATTGCATATGAAAACATTATTCAATTCTGGGACAACACTACGATTCGAATTCCGTTCTTTATGAAGCTAATGAATTTTATTTTTTATCGTTTTACTCCAAAAGCTTCTATGGAACAGATGGTTTTCCGAATGGAATCTCAAATTCAACAATATCTAAATCCTAGCGAAGAAGAATACAAAAAATTAAAAGAGCAAACCATTAGAAATGTAAAATTAAAAAATAGTTTGTTTTATAAGTATCATCCTATTTTTATTTCTCAAAGAAAGTTTATGAAACAACTACAAAAACAAGGATATAATGACATCTTTATTCCAAATATGATAGCATTATCTCCAAAGTATAAAGAATACCACGATGCTCTTATGAATATCAATAATCGAATATGCAATGACTTAGGGTTATTTTATGACTCGAATTATAATTTAATTTTAAAAAAACCGAACAATTAAAACAAGTAATTCCATTATAACAATACGAATGGGATTGCCTGTTCCAATTAATCAAGATACCAAACATTGTAGCACTCGGTGCTGCTAATCCAAACCAGGCTGGCATTTGGCTGAATACTCATAATATAGGACATCGGTAATCTTACTAAAAATGTTTATCCACTTTCTTGATTCGCTCTAAAATCCAGTTTCCAGTACCGATTCGTTGAAAAATTTTTCCAACATATGGATTTCCCAGAACAATTACAATCACAAAGGACAACACAAATGCTAACAAAATATTTTTTCTTGGAATAAAACGAAAAATTTTATATTTACTTGCTAGTTTAATACAAAATCCATGCAGTATAAAAATGGAAAATGTATTCTGTCCAATGGATGTTAAAAATGGAATTTTCTTATCCAAAAACGGAAAAAGCAGAAAAAATATAATCCAGTTAAATCCAATTATGAGCAGTATCAACTTAATCATTGGCTCGTATCCTTCTAATTGATAATTATTCGAGCCATGCAGCATTGCTGGTATAATTGCTGTATTCTTCCATAAGTAGAGACAGGAAATACAGACCACTCCTAACATAAGTAGACTTTTGCACAAATAGAATTCCAAGTCGTAATGCAAGAACTTCTGTATTTTGGAGCTGCGCCTTGCATAATATCCAGCTAAAAAATAAGGTAAAAATGTGATAAATTTAGAAAGTGATAAATAATACTGAATCGTCCAATCAAATCCAGCTAATATGGATAAGAAAATAGAAACAACTACAAATAGAACTCGAATATAAACTCTCCGATCATCAAAAATTGGAATCAATAAGTAATACAAAATCATTGCCATCAAATACCATAGCAGCCAATACGGATAGGTAAACTGAAACCGAAACGGCTGCTGTGGATTCAATACAAAACGTTCAAACAACTGATAAATAGTCTGAAATAATAAATAGGTATACAAGAATGTAAACAAGATTTTTTTACGATTATACTTTGCAAAATAACCTGATATAAAAATAAATGCAGGCATATGGAATGAATAAATAATACGATACAGATAAAGGGACATAGCGCCTGGAATCATTTCCAAAAAATGCCCAAACACGACACATACGATTAGTATAAATCGAATATTGTCAAACCGATTATATCGAGTCTGTTCCATACCCATTCCCCCCTTTGCTTCTACTCAGAAATATCCAACTTCTCTTTAATCCGCTCTGCCTCTGCTGATAAATCTCCCATTTCTTCTAATGCTGCATCCATTTTTTCCTTTTGATAATTAGCACGCACGGTATCTCCTGATTCCTGATATATCTTATAATAAGATGCTGCCTCAAAATACTTGGCTACTCCATAATATTCACCCAGATCTCCCTCTTCTTTTACATTATTTTCTTCATTCTCATAATACAATCGAACCATAGAAGGATAATCCTCCTCTAAAAGGCGATAATAAAATGTATCTACGGAATAACTATAATTGGTATAATAAAAGGAACGAATCATAGAAAATGCTGCTATTACCACTCCCAGGCAGCATAAGACAATGATAATATTTAAAAATATGATGATTGGACTTTTCGTTTTTCTTTTACTCTTCACCAATTATCGCCTCCTCAATTAAAACTGCCCGCTTTGCCTGTGATAATTCTTTTAATTGTTCTGTCTCTTCTTCTGAAATATGAAAATAAGTTTGCAATAGCAAAGCAATATTATGCTCCATCGTCTCTAACACATTCCGATTGGATTCACTATCTGCCCCTTCATAATACTCATATCGTTCCATATCCATACAAGAATAAAAATAATCCAAACTCTCTGTCATCTGTTCTATTTCTCTCGATTGTTCTTGATATTCTGTCGGACATACCAATTGCATAATATCCTCATAGAGATTGAAATAACTTTGCGCCGTCTGCTTTATTGGTACATAACTTGTATACGGTTCTTCATAACAATCGATTTTATGTTCATTACAAAATACTGTGAAAGCAGCAAAATTCTCCTCTTCTATATATTGATCCAATTGTTCCATATATTCTGCTGCATGACGTTTGGATTGATATTGTCCTATGCTGTGTACAATGGCATAGGAATTTGCTCCCAAATTATATAACACAATGATTATAAAGAATAAGACCGCAATAATCACAACTCGAACAACTACTCTGGTATATCGATTGGTTGTTATGTACACATGCTTCTTTGTATGCTCAAATTCCCCTTTATAATGTTTCATATCTTTTACATGTTGCAAAGCTTGTTCATTCAGCCTTCCACAATGCGGACATGTTTCATCTTCCAGTGATAAATTACCACCGCAATACGGACATTTCATGATTTATCCTCCCTTTCATACCATTCTTCCATATAATTCATACAGTCTTCATAATTCACTATGCCATGATTTTTTTCTACTTGTTCCAAAAACATCTGATAATCTTCTTGACTCATATTCCAACGGGATTCTAAATCTGACAAAACTCGACTATAGTATGGTTCAAGACGTTTTTCTTCTTCTTCATCAATATCATCTCGAAATGGAATTCCTTTTATAGTCCATTCTAAATAAAATAAAGTTTCATAATCATGCCTTGTAATCTCTTCCCCTTGTTCTTCCATATTTAAAATCTCATTCATCTCCATAATATTCAAATAAAGATTACAAAAATCTGCATGCTCCCATTCCCATACCGCACTCTGTGTGTTCCTCTCATCCAAATAAAATCCCATCAATTCTTCATAATTCTCATCCTCATATAACTCATCCATAATCGGAAAGTTCTCCTGCATCCAAAGATAATCCTCTTTTCTATCCCTTTCTGGATCTCGATTAATCCAATATAATAGCAAAGCTATTGCAATTATGGGAATACCTATGATTAAGATTACTTTTCCTATAAACTTCCCCTGCTGTTTTATTTCTTTTTTTACTTCATCTTCTGGAACCTCTTGCAAATCTTCCATATCTTCTTGAATATTTTTTAACTTGTTTAAATATTCTTGTTCTGCTCCCTTATAATTCAGTGTACCGCAATAAGGACATTTCGCCAGATTTTCTTCAAATTCAGCTCCACAAGATTTACAGTGAATTAATTTTTTCATTGCCATCCCTCACAATGCACGATCTTTTTACTCTTGTATCATACCATATTTTTGAAAAAACTGGTAGATATTCTTTTAAGGTGGATTACCTATTTTATTTCCAATATCTACCAGTTTTTATTATCGTGACATATTTAAGAGATCTTTTATATTTCCCTATTCCATTATCTGTGATAGTCCATATAGTTTTGTTTTAATTTTAAATATAATTCTGCATTCGTAGCTCTCCAATATGGATTTACGAAAAAGATTGCCAATAGACCAAACGTTAACGTCCCTAGAATACTCCATCCCAAAAAGGAAAGATCCAATACAAATGTATCTAATTTCTGACCATCCATCATTTCCTTACTAATCCGAAATGCATCCTGTCGGCTCAATTTTGGGTCATCTGCTAGAAGATATGGAATCATACGGTACTCATACATTTTTACAATTCCAGGTACAATTAAAAGTAAACACCATAAAAAGTTAAATAAATTACGCAGGAAACAAGTTACTACAATCGTACCATAATTTCCATTTCTAAAAGGAACTAATAGATTGCCTACCTTTGCTTTTCCAGCAGTATTTTTAATAAAGAAACTCTTTTCTCCTACCATAAGCGGCTCAACGATAAATATGTTCAGTACAATTCCAATTAAAACAATGAAAATTATAAGGATAGGAGTAACAATTCTCCAGAAATAAACAAATGGAATAGGAACTTGATCCAATAATATATCCTGATATTCTCTTTTTATACTATTCATACTGGTGGTAGATTCTGTTCCTACAATACTTTCTACATTCCTGTTTATACGAGATGTAGTAGAGTTATTTGTATTTCCAGATAATAAAATCAAAATAAACGCAACCAGTACACATCTCCAATAGTTTCTCTTCAATGCAATCTTTGCTCGTCTCTTTAATTCTGCTCGTTCCCAACTCATATCATCAACCCCTCTCAATTTAATTATTGATACACGTCTTATTTGTATTTATTATACCATATATCCTATACCTTTGTCATCATATTTCGACAAAAATAACATTTTTTTCTGGAAACGTACTAAATCTCTATAAAATTTTATTTAATACTCTGATACTGAGATATTCCAGCAAAACATTTGCGAAAATGACTTGGAGTAAATTGTGTTCTTTTTTTAAACACAGTAGAAAAATAGGTAGATGATAAAAATCCACATTTTTGAGCAATCTCATCTATTTTTAGTTCTGTTGTAAGAAGCAAATTTCTGGCAAGAATAATTCGTTGGTTACTAACATACTCAGAAAACTTTTGTCCTGTAATATTTTTGAAATGTTGGGAAAGGTAGGAATTACTAATATAAATATTCTGTGCTACAATCTCCAAAGTTAATTCTTGATCGAGATTATTTTTTATATAATCACATGCTTTCTCTATATAAGAAGTTTGAGGACCAGCAGCACAAATCAGATGAGAATAGGACAAAATAATCTTTTCCCCTGCTTCCAAAAAAAATGTTTCATCTCTATAATGATGAGAATAAGCTGTATTTTCATAACAGCATTCTGCCAAAGAAAGATCCCAAGCAAACAGAATAAAATTATAAAGACTTTTATTTAAAGAAGTAAGATAAATACATCGAAGAACAGGCAGTTCATCTTCAGGCTGTTCATGAAGGCAAGATGCTCTTTGATGAAAAAGTGTCACAGCCGCAGTATAGCCACTTTTCAATAATGTTTCACAAATCATTTTATGATTATATAAAGAATCCAAAACATACTTATTCATTAAATATTCCTCTCATCAAGTAAAAAAATTTTAAAGTTTTTATTAAAAATTTTAAGGTTTTTTTTAAAAAACTATGCTATACTTTGGATTGTTGGTTAGATAAGGCTAACCCCTCCATATACTGTATATTATAAATGGAAATAAGACTTTGTCAACATAAGAAAGGAGATATTATGCGTAAGATCGCTATTTATGGCAAAGGCGGAATCGGCAAATCTACAACCACTTCCAATTTATCTGCAGCATTGTCTCATAAAGGATACAGGGTAATGCAAATCGGCTGTGATCCAAAAGCAGATTCTACAAAAACATTAATGGGAGGGAAAAGAATCCCTACTGTTTTAGAGCAGCTGCGTGAAAAAGGCGAAGATTTAATATTAGAAGATATTGTTTATAAAGGATATAACGATATTTTATGCGTAGAATCCGGTGGTCCTATGCCTGGAATTGGATGTGCTGGACGAGGAATTATTTCAGCATTTGAAAAATTAGAAGAATTGAATGCTTTTAAAGTATTTCAACCAGATATTGTAATCTATGATGTACTTGGCGATGTTGTATGCGGAGGTTTTGCTATGCCAATCCGAGAGGGTTATGCCAAAGAGGTATTCATCGTTTCTTCTGGAGAAATGATGAGTTTGTATGCAGCAAACAATATTGCTCAAGCTATAAAAAACTATGGCAAACGAGGCTATGCAAGACTAGGCGGACTGATTTTAAATGCTAAGAACATTGAAAACGAACAGGATATTGTACAAAAAGCTGTAGATGAAATTGGTACACAAATCGTAGCTTACATTCCACGATGTGGAGATATTCAAAAGGCAGAAGAAAAAGGTGGAACCATTTTTGAAACTTTAGAGAACTCAATCATGAAAAATGTATATAGCAAACTTGCAGATGAAATTTTACATATAAGTCAAGATATTGCTAAAAAAGAAATAATTTAACAATAAAAAAATGAATAGGAGAAAAAAATGAGAAGAAGAATAGGAGCCTTTTTATTATCAGGAATTTTAACCGTAAGTATGTTTGCAGGCTGTGGTAGTCAACCATCCACAAATAATTTATCCAATACAACTTCTAACGAAGGATCTAGTGAAGAAAAAACTACAAAAAACACAGAAACCGAAAAAACACCCCAAGAAGAAGATCACTTTACAATTAAGTATCCAAGTTATATGACAGACTCTGAGGGCGATGCATTAGAATTAGAAAAAGAACCAGAAAAAATTGTTTGCTTATCCAACGCTGCATTACAGATCTTAGTACGTTGTGATATCAAACCAATTGCAATTACAAGTACTGCTTCTGGAATTGATTATCCAGATTGGGTAGAAGAATTACCAACGATTGAAACTGGAATGAGTGAAGTGGATACCGAAAGTATTATTGCATTAGAACCAGACTTAGTCATTATGGGCGAGCACTTAAAAGAAGATTATGGAAAATTACTTGATGATGCCGATATTCCAGTCTACTACTCTAGTGAAGGCCCTTCTACCACTTATGAAGAAGTAAAGGAAGCTGCCGTTGTATTTGGAGAAGCCTTTGGTGGAGAGGAAGAAAAAGCCGCAATTGAGGCCGAATTTAAGGAAGTAGAAGATAGAGCAAACGAATACGCTCAAAATCATGATACAAAGAAAATGATGATTTTATTCTCACTTTCTCCTGCCTATCAGCAGACTAGCGAAGGATATTTAGGAAGTATGCTTTCCTTGTTACCGTTTGAAAATTTATCTGATAGCTTAATTGATCCATCCGAGCGCACTGCACCACTTGATATGGAAAAATTAGTAGAAATGAATCCTGAGGTTATTTTTGCAATTTCACCAATGGCTCAGACAAGTGAAGATGTAGAAAAAATGTTTCAGGCAGAATTTGATGCCAATCCACAAATCTGGAACAACCTAGATGCAGTAAAGAATGGAAAAATCATCTATCTTCCTAATGAATATGTGAAATCCAAAGGAATGTACATTATTAATAGTTTAAATACATTAATGGATATGTTAGAAGAAACGTTACAATAACACAGATGAGAAAGGATGAATGTAATAGCAATGGGTAAGAAGAAACATGAAGTTTTGCGAGTCAGTATTGTATTAAGTATACTATTCATCATTTTAATCATACTTTGCTTACTTTCTGCCGCAGTAGGAAGCGCTGGATATTCTGTCTCGACTATTTTAACAGAATTGTTTCAAGATGGAAAAAGCCCAGTTAAGATGATTGTACTAAACTTACGATTACCTCGAATTCTTCTTGCACTCATCATTGGGGCTTCTCTTTCTGCATCAGGAGCCCTTCTCCAATCGGTTATGAAAAATCCTTTAGCCGATCCTGGTACAATTGGAGTCTCTGCTGGAGCTGCAACAGCAGCCAGCACCATCTTGCTTATCTTTCCAGGAATGCTTTCTTCCCTGCCTTTGTTTGCATTTACAGGTGCTGCACTTGCATGTTTTCTAATCTATTCTATGGCATGGAAACGTGGTGTGGATCCTACCAGAATCATTCTTTCTGGTGTTGCAATCAACTCCGTATTGGGAGCCTATACCTCTCTTCTACAGCTAATGAATTCTGACAATCTTCAAGGTATCCTTTCTTTCTTAAATGGAAGTCTCTCTGGAAAAAGCTGGTCTCAAGTTCAGGTTTTAGTTGTCTATGCAGGAATCGGAATTATACTTGCATTTTTCTGCATCCCAAATGCCAACGCACTCCAACTTGGAGATGAAATGGCAAAAAGTCTTGGTATTAAAGTAAACTTAAGCCGTATTGTTCTATCCGCAGTTGCAGCATTTTTAGCCGCAGCTACGGTAGCTGTTGCTGGAATGATCGGCTTTGTGGGACTTGTAGTTCCTCATATTGCCAGAATTCTAGTCGGTTCAAATTATAAAGTTATGCTTCCAGTAAGTATTGTACTTGGTGCTGATATTTTACTGTTTGCTGATACGGTTGGCCGCAGCATTGTACCAGGAATGGAAATTCCTGTTGGCATTGTAATGGCCGTATCAGGCGGACCATTTTTCTTATATATGTTAAGAAAAAAAGGAGGTTCTTATGGAAATTAGAGCAAAAAATCTTCAGGTCGCATATGGAGATACTGTTGTTGTTGATCAACTAAATATTCACTTAGAAAAAGGAAAAATTACAACAATTATCGGACCAAATGGCTCTGGAAAGTCAACCGTATTAAAAGCAGTGACACGTCTTTTAAACTATCAAAAAGGAGCTGTATATTTAAATGGAAGAGAATTACAAAAATTTGGAACGAAAGAATTGGCCCAGCAAATTGGAGTTCTGCCTCAAATGCATACAGCTCCTCCAGACTTTAAAGTAAAAGATTTAGTTAGCTATGGAAGAATGCCATACCAAAAATGGTACAAACGAAATCAGGAACAAGATGAAAAAATCATTGAATGGGCAATGCATTCTACTGGCGTATATAAGTTAAAAGAGAAATCTATTCAAGAATGCTCTGGCGGAGAAGCTCAACGAGTGTGGATTGCCACAGTTATGGCGCAACAACCAGAAATGATGTTTTTAGATGAACCGACCACTTACCTTGACATCTCCCATCAGCTAGAAACCATGCGCCTTATAAAAAAGGTAAATCAAGAATCTGGCATTGGTATTGTTATGGTTCTCCATGATCTAGGTCAAGCACTCGAAATAAGTGATCATATTATCGTTATTCAAAATGGTAAAAAATATGATGAGGGAAGACCTGAAGATGTAATCACAGCAAAGATGATGAAAGAAGTCTACAATGTAGACTGTGATGTGGTATGGCTAAAGAAAAGAAAAAAACCACTAATTGTATATAAAGAAATTTGTTAATACCAAGGTCGAACGGCCATGCTAGCCTGACCAAGACGTTTTGAAGATTTCGTGAGCATGTAATGCAGAGAAATCTGTAGCATCATGGGATCAAAATACCTTTTGATCCCAACATCACTTGTTAGAAGGGAAAACAATTATATATGATGAATGGAAAAGAATTATTAGGAAAGCTTGGAAAACTCGGAGATATCACTTCCATAAAAGATGTAGCTCCTCTGACCGCTGCATTATTCCCAGGAACACATTGTCCTTTAATGGGAGCAGCTATGGCTGTACGTGGAATTGAAGATGCTGTTATTATGATAATAGGAACCGATGAATGTTCCTATTATACAAAACATATGACACTATATTCAGAAGAATTTGGCGGTGTGACAGGAAGATGCGTATCTGTTGTATTAGACAGCAGAGATATAACGTTTGGTTCCAAGAAAAAGTTAGAAATAGCTATGAAAGAATTAGTAGAGGAATACAAACCTAAAGTTGTATTCCTTGTAACCACTTGTGTAGTGGAAATTATAGGAGATGATGCGGATGCTCTTGCCGATGCAATGAGTGAAAAATTTCAAATATCTGTTCTCCCAGTGCATACAGAACATTTCAAATGTGAAAACCACATGCCTGGATTAGAACGTGTGATTACTGCTTGTTTTCAACTTATGGAAAAACAACCAAAAGGAGAAACTGTCAACGTTTTAGGACAGCGTATGGGAAATTTTGCTTCCACGGAACTTTGTCGAATTTTAAAGGAAAATCAAGTGGAAATCGGAATGCAATTACCATGTGGATGCAGCATAGAAGAGATCCGTAAGGCACCTCAGGCAAAATTAAACATTGTAGTTCACCCTATTGCATTACCTCTTGCCAAAAAAATGGAACAACATTTTGGTATTCCCTACGTGTTCTTTAACAAGTTCACACAGCCAACACATATCTATGAGGCATATAAACAATTATTTATCTGTTTAAAAAAAGAGCTTCCGTTACAATTAGAAAGTTTATACGAACAGGCAAAACAATCCAAGCAAGCTGCATCAAAAGAGTTAGAAGGAATCACTTACATCTATGGAAATACTCCATTTGACTGTATAGAATTTAACCAATTTATGGTAGAAGAAGGAATGTCTCCTCTCATTATTCAACTTTCTGAGTATGAAGAAGAAAAAGATAAGCAGGCCGTAGAAAAAATCCTAGAAGTCACCAATCCATATGTAGCCAAAAGTGCTAATATTGCTCCTATGCAATCTATTTATGATGTACTACATCCAAATTTATATTTAGGCCATGAATATGCAGCTAGACTTAGAAAAAAAGGAATTGCTATGGTACATTCTGATAAGGCATCTAATATGTTAGGATTTGAAGTGACTTTATTTATTACAGAAGAATTAGTTAGAGCTGCGAAAGAAGCAAAAGATCTGAAAATGGAGGTATTGTCATGAGTTTAACACGTTATTTGCCTACTCCGTCTGACCGAATGGGTATTCTTTGGAACCTCCTCTCCATTGAAGAAAGCGTTGTTTTAGAATATGGTCCTGCTGGAACTACTCATTTTAGTATGAGTCTTTTTGGAGATTTAGATATCCAACAACAAAATCGATTATTTACAACTCATATGGATGAGTCAGATGTTGTTATGGGAGATACAAAGCGGCTAGAGCGGGCAATCATAGAGATCGATAAAAATTTTCATCCAAAAGTTATTTTTGTTGTTGCCTCTTCTGTAGCAGCAGTTATTGGTGTCGATATCAAAGGAATCTGCACTTATATGCAGAATGAAGTACAGGCGAAATTGGTCGCATTTGATCAGGGCGGTTTTCGAGGAGATTATACAATAGGCTGCATGGAAACCTATACGCTTCTTGCAAAAGAACTTCCAGTAAATCCTTCCAGTAAAAAGGAAAACACCTTTAATTTATTAGGAGCCTCTCTTTGGTCCTATCGTGTGCGTTCTGATATAGAAGAATTAAAACGCTTGTTAAAAAGAGCGTTTGATATGGATTTACAGGCAGCTTTTTGTTCTGATACTTCGGTACAAGCATTAGAGCAGGCAGGCTCTGCTCAAATCAATCTTGTCATGCAAGGAACAGCAGTACAAGCAGCAAAAGTATTGGAAAAACGTTTTCAGACTCCATGGATTTATCACGCACCTTATGGATATCGGGCAACACTGGAATGGTTAGAAAAGATTGGAACTATCATTGGAAAAAATGTTGACACAGTTCTTGCAGATGAACTGCGTGAAAAAAACAATAATGCAATGCAATATCGAATGTATGCCAGAATGCTGCATAGAGACAAAATGAAAGCTTCTTTAATCGGAGAATACGATGTTATACAAGGAATCGGCACATTTTTAGAGGAGATTGGATTCCAGATTGACCATAAGCTTTGCATCCATACACTTAGAAGTATCGAAAATACAGAGGAGAGAATTTTTTCTCCATCTACCGAAAAGGAAAAAATTGATCTTATAAAAACATTACAAAAACAACTTATATTGGCAGACGATATTATGTTGGAACTTTGTAACTCAAATAATACAAAGGTAAGAATTTCTCCTCCTGTTATTCGTGGCGCTGTATTTGCCAGACATCTGCCTTTGATGGGAGAGCGTGGCGCTGATTATATTTTAGAGTTTGTTGAACAGTATTTACAAAATTTAAAATGATTACTCAAAAAGAGGAGGATTTTATGAAAGTTCAAATCATTTACTCCAGTCTTTCTGGAAAAACAAAACGATTAGCAGAAGCCATTTCTGCTGGAATTACAGAAGCAGATACATGGACACTACATAATTTAAAGGATGAAGAACCTGAGCTAGATGGAGATATTATTTTGCTTGGTTATTGGGTAGATAAAGGTGGCCCTGAGAAGAAAATGCAAGAATTTATGAAAAAAGTCTCGGGCAAAGCTGTTGGCATATTTTGTACATTAGGATTTTACGCAGATTCTGCCCATGCAAACCAGTCAGTGAATGCAGGAATCGATATTGTAAAGAAGAATAATACAATAATTGGAAGTTATGTATGTAATGGAGCACTCTCTGAACAAATCATCGAGATGTTCCGTAAAAACGGAACACAGGGAACTCACAGTGCATCTCCAGAGAACGAAATTCGATGGTCCATTATGGCATCCCATCCAACCAAAGCAGAATGTGAACTAGGTGCAGAACGCTTTAGAGAACGAATTGAAATTTATAGACAATTTCAAGAAAAAGGCCTTCCATTCAAATCAATATCTTAAAAATATAAGTTTGATATAAAATTTTACACCATCCTACTTATAATTTATTTATAAATTAAGTACGATGGTGTAAAATTTTTATTATTACAGCATTGAGCTCACTTTATATTAATGCTATACTTAATTTTATCTGATACAACTTTAATATTAAAAGGATTACAAATTATGAAGATTAAAATATGTGGCTTAACAACCCCAAAAGAAGCAGAATATTTAAATACGAATCATGTAGATTTTGCAGGTATGGTACTCTTTTATCCAAAGAGTAAACGAAATATTTCATTAGAACAGGCCAAAGCAATACAACAAGCTTTACATCCTGAAATCCAAACTGTTGCAGTTGTTGTATCTCCTACAATCAAACAAGTACAACAAATAGAAGCGGCTGGATTTGATTATTTACAGATTCATGGCAATCTGCCAGAAGGACTTTTTCATCGGATCAATATCCCTGTTTTGAAAGCATTTAACATCAAAGACATGGATCAATACGAGTTTTATCATAGCTGCTCTGGTATTGCTGGCTATGTATTTGATGCACAAGAACCTGGCAGTGGAAAAACATTTGATTGGAGTCTGGTAAAACAAATTCCACGGGATGAAAAACTGCTTTTACTCGCTGGTGGTCTGACTCCAGATAATGTAAAAATGGCAATTACCTATCTGAACCCCGATGGTGTGGATGTATCCTCAGGAGTGGAATATTCCGATAGACCAGGAAAAGATCCAATTAAGATTCATGCATTTGTATCAAATGTACGCAGCAGTTCCATAAACCGTGAATCATAAACAAATTGGGAAAATCTATAGAAAAAGAACCCGCTTTTGAACTCTCACCATCCGAACGAGTTCAATCGCAGGTTCTTATTTTTTACACAATTGTTATAAATCTAAGCTTTCCAATACTTTATGCAATTCTTCTGCGGATTTTTTCAATTCTGCCTGTTCCTTTTCACTTAAAGGAATTTCCAATACTTGTTCAGCACCTTTTTGAGAAACGATCGTTGGCACACTGATGCACAAGTCATTTAACCCATATTCTCCTTCCATCAAACTAGTAACCGAAAGTACCGAACGCTCATCACGTACAATACTCTCTGCAATTCTGGCCACCGCCATGGCAACTCCATAATACGTTGCTCCTTTCCGTTCAATAATTTCATAGGCACTGTCTCGAACTGTTTTATAAATTCGCTCCATCGCTTCGTCGTGACTAAAATGACCTCTCAATTCACAGAAATCATTAATATGAATTCCAGAAACATTTGCTCCACTCCATACTGCTAACTCGCTATCTCCATGTTCTCCAATAATATATGCATGGACACTGCGGCTAGCTACATTCAGATGCTCACTTAACAAATAACGGAATCGAGCAGTATCTAATACGGTACCACTTCCAAATACTCTTTCTTTTGGATAACCAGAAATCTTCAGAGCTGCATAAGTTAGAATATCCACTGGATTAGCTACAATCATTAAAATTCCTTCAAAGTTTCTTTTTGTAATTTCTGGAATAATGGATTTAAAAATCGCCACGTTTTTATGTACTAAATCCAATCGAGTTTCTCCAGGTTTCTGGTTCGCACCTGCCGTAATAATAATTAATGCACAGTCACTAATGTCATCATAAGTACCTGCATAAATCTTCATTGGATGAGCGAATGGACGGCCATGGCTCAGATCCATTGCCTCCCCTTCTGCCTTCTTTTGATTTGCATCTAACAAGACTAATTCAGAAAACAATCCTCTTTGCATTAAACTAAATGCAGAAGAAGCACCTACAAAACCACATCCGATAATTGCTGCTTTTTGAATGTTCATATTTTTTTCCTCCTGATTTTCTTTTGGATTTTATCCATATTAGAAATTATTACTATTATTAATATAACATCTTTTCTTCCAAAAGGCAAGAAACTTTAACATGGAAATTGAGAATTAATTTCTATTACGAATTATTCATTATAATCATTTCTTATGACTTGACAAATTTGGTTCTTCATAATAATATAGTATGAAGTACAAAACCTTTATGGATGTGGATTTTTTTAGAATTATTCTACTTTTCGCCACACAATTATCAATGGAAACAGATAATTGTGTGGCTTTTTATATGGCATCATAAAGGGAAACTACTTTTTAGCTTCCACATCATAGTATAAATTTATGCAAAACGCTTCCATTTAACGGACATTGCCACAATATAAAATAGAAAGGAATATTGAAATTATGGATCAGACATTTATGAAAAAGAAGCCTATATTACAATTAGTATTAACCATGTCGCTTCCTATGGTTATTTCCATGCTAGTTAACTCTCTCTATAATATTGTAGATAGTTTTTTTGTTGCTCAAATTAGTGAAAATGCAATGACGGCATTATCGTTCGTTTTTCCAATTCAAAATTTAGTAAATGCAGTTATTATAGGATTTGCAATTGGTATTAATGCAACAATCGCATTTTACCTTGGAGCACAAGATAATTCAAATGCAGACGCCGCAGCAACACAGGGAATTCTATTTAATGTAATCCATGGAATTTTATTAACCATTCTTTGCATTGCGATCATGCCAGGATTTCTTGGCCTGTTTACTTCCGATACTGAGGTCATCGATCTAGGCATAAAATATTCAAATATTGCCTTTTCCTTCTCCATTATTATTGCATTAGGAATCTCATTTGAGAAAATTTTTCAATCCGTTGGAAGAATGGCCGTTTCCATGGTAAGTATGTTGAGCGGATGTATTGTCAATATTATATTGGACCCTATTCTAATCTTTGGATTAGGTCCAGCTCCTCAAATGGGAATTGAAGGAGCTGCGCTTGCGACTGGCATTGGTCAAATTGTTACAGTTATTATTTACATCTTCATTTATATAATAAGACCAATCCCTGTAAAGATCCGACGTCGTTTTTTTACTTACCAAAAGGGAATGGGAAAAAAACTATATTCCATTGGCATTCCAGCTGCTTTGAACTTAGCATTGCCTTCCCTGCTTGTCTCTTCCTTAAATGCCATTTTAACTGGTTATTCTCAAATTTATGTTGTAGTTTTAGGTGTTTATTATAAGCTGCAAACCTTCCTTTACTTACCAGCCAATGGTATTATTCAAGGGATGCGTCCTTTGATTGGTTACAACTATGGAGCAAAAGAATATAAACGTGTCAAACAAATTTATACCACCTCGCTGCTTTTAACCGTTGTTATCATGGTATTTGGTACATTTTTATGTCTTATCATTCCAGAACAATTAATCAGTCTATTTACCACAAACAGCGAGACGATCCAAGCAGGTGCTTTCGCATTACGTATCATTAGTATTGGATTCATCATTTCTTCTATCTCCGTTACCTCCTCTGGAGCACTGGAAGGTTTAGGAATGGGAATGCCATCATTAATAATTTCATTTTGTCGTTATGTGTTAATTATTCTTCCATTTGCTTTTTTACTCAGTTCTTTCGTCGGGGCGGTTGGCGTATGGCATGCCTTCTGGATTACAGAATTTTTAACCGCTGCTGCATCCTATTTTATTTATCGCAACGCAATGAGTCGCAAGTGAAACAGCTCACTTGCGACTTCATTACTATAACAAAATTCTTCCCTATACTTTATTTTTCTTTTGATAAAATTTGATCCGACGGCAGTGTTCGGAAGAAAGAAATTACAAATGGAATTGTCGTTATAATTGCCAACAAATCTGCCCACATTTGAGCACTCTGAACGCCCAAAATTCCGATTATATTTGGTAACAAAAGCATGAGAGGAATATAGTACAATCCGCTTCGCAGGCTGGCCAAGAACGAAGCAATTTTGCTTTTCCCAATGCTTTGAAACATCATATTCGCTGCTACATTAAAAGGCTGTGCCAAAAGAGAGATACATTGAAACCGAAGGGCAGGAATGCCCACTTGAATGACTTCTGGATCATCTCGAAAGATTGCTACAATCGCACCTGGGAATATAAGACCTATAACCGCCAATATTCCAAGTATGATTTCTCCAAATTTCCAAGTAAAGAAAAATCCCTCTCGAATTCTGGAATATTTTTTTGCCCCATAGTTATAGGCAGCTACTGGCTGGTAACCCTGTCCAATCCCAATCATACAAGATGCAATAAACATCATAACTCGTCCTGCGATTGTCATAGCTGCAATTGTTGCATCTCCATATGGCTTTGCTCCCCAGTTGAGCGCCATTGTAGATACACTATTCAACGTTTGTCTGATTAGACTTGGAAAACCTGTTTTTAAAATATTTACTACTTCTATTGGTTTTTTACTTATATATTGCAAAGCAATTTTACTTTCTGTTTTTCCGCTCAAAAACATATAAAGTAAAATAAAAAAGCTGATGTATTGAGATAACGCAGTGGAAAGTCCTGCCCCATCCATTCCCATATGAAGTCCAAACATTAAAATCGGATCTCCTATCATATTTAGGACTCCTCCAGATACCAGACCAATCATGGCCCAAAAAGCTTTTCCTTCATAACGCATAATATTATTTAGCACACAGCTCGCAGTTAAAGCTGGCGCAGATATTAAAATATAAAAACCATAATTTTTTGCAAATGGTAAGATCGTCTCCGTACTTCCTAACAACCTCATAAGTGGTGTTAAAAGCAAAAGCCCTAAAATTGCTGCAACTGTACTGGCTATTAAAGATAAAAAGAAGCTAGTAGACGCAAAACGTCTTGCTGCTTCATGATCTTTTTCTCCCAATTTTCGGCTAATAATACTTCCTGCCCCATGTCCAAACATAAATCCAATTGCTTGAAAAATTGCCTGAACCCCTAACACAATTCCAATCGCTGCACTGGCACTCGTTCCCAGCTTTCCAACAAAATAGGCATCGACCAAATTATAAATATTTGTAATCAGCATACTGGCAATCGTTGGAATTGATAGCGACATAATTAAATTTGGAATTGGTTTTGTTGTCATTTGTCTGTATTGCAGTTCCCCTTCTTCCATGTTTTTACCTTCCCTCTTTATGTATAAGTTCTCTTATTTTTTATTATATCACTAACAGATTCCCAAAACAAGAAATAAGAGGAAATTGATTCATTTGAAATCGCTTTCAGAAAACATGACGCTACAAATGAAACCATTTCCTCTTAATAATTACTTTATCAATCCAAAATGCACAAAGGCATGATATAACCCATCTTGATCTACATCATCTGTTATATAATCTGCCATGGCCTTGATTTCATTTCCACCATTTCCCATAGCAACACCAATATGGCAATATTCTAACATTGGTATATCCACCTTTGCATCTCCAAAGGCAATTGTATCTTCACGTTTTGCACCAAGATAATTAAGAAGCTGATCAATTGCATGTGCTTTTGTAATATCTTTTACACCCAAATCTCCAAACAATGCAATTTCCCCTTTTCCACCCCAAGTTCCAGGTTGTAAATCAGGAAATTCTTGAATCGAATCCAAGTGGTCCTGATAGCTTCTTAAAATAAAGCTTACTTTATTTACATCATCTCGATATAACTCTCCTCCAAAAATCATATCAGGAAATACTTCTCTCACTGTTATTTTGTCTGCATTTGCTTTTCCTTTTCTTTTGCTGTATTCCTGAATGACTGGTTCTCCTTCTTCTTCAAAGTGTTCACTCGCAAATAATCCATTATTACTTTCCAAATAAAACTCCAGTTTTCTCTCATGAAGCCAGTCCACAATATGTTTACACTGTTCCAGTGTAATCAATTGATGCATCACTACCACCCCATTATCTTCCACATAACTTCCATTTCCACCGATCATACCATCCAGTCCAATTTCCCACAATGGAGGATATACTTCTGCCTTACTTCTGCCTGTACAAATATATACCTTATGTCCATTTTCTCTAGCCGTACGAATTGCTTTCACAGCCGATTCTGGTAAGTGGTTTTCATAATCCACTAAAGTCCCATCCACATCAATAAAAATTATTTTTCC
>DVHN01000051.1 GCA_018712075.1 Candidatus Fimimorpha faecalis | reverse complement strand
GTAACTTTTACAATAAAAAATGAAGGTAGTTTTGACACTACCAATATTAGAATAGGGGAAAATTATATGATGAATTTAGATGATAAAAGTTTGCCAGAAAAATTGTCCGATGATATTATCTCCTTTATTTTAAAAGAAAATTTAGAACCTGGAGACCGTCTGCCGAATGAGTCGATTCTTTCTGAGAAGATGGGAGCTGGTCGCAGTTCTATACGAGAAGCTATGAAGCTTCTTGCTTCCCGTAATATTGTAACAATTCGTCAGGGCTCAGGAACTTATATTTCTTCTTCTCCAGGAATTGTAGAAGACCCGTTGGGATTTACTTTTGTTGGAGATAAGCAAAAACTTGGGGCAGATTTATTGGAAATTCGATTTCTTTTGGAACCACCAATTGCAGCGAGAGCAGCTTCCAATGCAGATAAAGAGGATATTAAACGAATTCGGACATTGTGTGATGAAGTAGAACAGCTTTTAATGGAAGGAAAAGAACATGCAGAGAAGGATATTGAATTTCATACTGCAATTGGTATGAGCAGTAAAAATATCGTTGTTCCTCGTCTGCTTCCAATTATCAATTCTTCCATTCCTCTTTTTATTCACTTGACTGGAAATGTACTTCGTCAGGAGACGATTGAGACACATCGAGAAATCACCAATGCAATTGCAGATCATAACCCGAACTGGGCTTATGATGCGATGTACTTACACTTAGTCTATAATCGGCGCTTAATCAATTTGGCAAAAGAAAAACAAGTTCAAGAAAGGAAATTGTAGCAAATAAACATATTTGCTTGTCATTTGGAAAAATTTATGGTATAAATATTAATTATCAAAGCAAAGGGGTGAAAGACAGCTTTCTCCCCTTTCTGAGTTTATGACGCATTTTTGCAGTGAATGCGGCATTAGGAGGTAAGGTTGAAAGAGAAAGTGAATATTTATAAGTCAGGTATCGTTTATACCCAAAACGGCATCCAACAAGCATTTGTTACAGATGGTGGACGTTTTATATATGTCGGTGATGAGAAAGGTGCAATGGCGTACAAGGGAAACGTAATTGATTTGCAAGGTCGATTTGTCTGTGCAGGTTTTAACGATTCTCATATGCACCTTTTAAATTTTGGCTATACGCTGTGCTGCGCTGACTTGTCGAAGTGTACCAAGAGTATTTCTCAGTTAATTGAAACATTTCGATTATGGAAAGAGCAGCAGCCAGATGAGAAGCAATGGCTATGGGGAAGAGGGTTTAATCAAGACTATTTTCAAGATGAACATAGAATGTTAAATCGATATGATCTGGACAAAGTAGATAATACAAAGCCAGTCGTAGCAGTTCGTGCCTGTGGTCATGTTTGTGTGGTGAATACAAAAGCATTGGAGCAATTGGGAATAGAGACTCAACCACAGATGGAAGGTGGATTTGTAGATGTGGATTCTGAAGGACGGCCACTTGGTATTTTTCGAGATAATGCAATGAGTCTTGTTTATAATAAAATGCCTCCACTTTCTGTAGAAGAAGTAAAAGGTATGCTCAAACAAGCTTCTCAAACGGTTAGTAGTTATGGAGTCACTTCGGTACAGACGGATGATTTGGCTACTTTTCCATCTACAAGTTGGCAGACGGTGGTGAAAGCGTATGAAGAATTAGTAAAAGAAAATCAGCTGACCGTAAGAGTAAGTGAGCAATGCTGTTTGAATAAGTTAGAAAGGATTCCAGAATTTATCGAACAGTGTTGGATACCATATCAAGAGAAGGGGAATCCAACATTAAACGAGAAAAATGAAAAAGCGGATTGCAGCTGGTTTAAGCCGGGGTCTTTGAAAATTGTGGGAGATGGATCGCTCGGAGCTAGAACCGCATATATGTTGAAACGTTATAATGATGATGAGACGACAAAAGGCATTAAAATGTATGAGACAGAAGAACTTGCGGCAATGATTCGATTGGCTCGCAATAATAAGATGCCAGTATGCATTCATGCAATTGGAGACGGCATGATGGAAATGGTTTTAGATGCATATGAAGCAGTGTTGTTAAAAGAATTGCAGTCTAACAATGAAAAAGAAGGCTGTAGAAGAGGTAGCCTCGATCATCGCTGTGGAGTGGTACATTGTCAGATCATGAGACCAGAACATTATAGGCGATTCCAGCAGCTTGGACTTCATGCCTATATCCAGTCCATTTTTTTGGATTATGATATACGCATTGTAGAGCAGAGGGTAGGTAAAACAATTGCAAAATCTAGTTATAATTTTAAACGGTTTTTGGATATGGGGATTTCGCTATCAAATGGTTCCGACTGCCCAGTGGAATTGCCAGATGTTATGAAGGGAATACAGTGTGCAGTAACGAGAAAATCTCTGGATGGGGTTTGGGGACCTTATTTGCCAGATCAAGCTCTGACGGTAAAAGAAGCGTTGGATTCTTATACGGTTGGCGGCGCCTATGCTTCGTTTGAAGAGAAGCAAAAAGGAGATATAAGAGAGGGAATGCTGGCAGATTTTGTTATTTTAGGAGAGAATCCTTTCGAAGTAGAAAGTAATGCGATTTCAGACATTCCAGTGTTAGAAACTTGGGTCAATGGTACTTGCGTATACAAAAACGGCAGCGTACATGTTGTGAAGAAAAAACGGTGATATTAGGAGGATGGGATGAAGGAAATACGAAAAAAAGCGGAGGCGTTAAAAGAGCAAATGATTAAAGATCGCAGATATTTGCATCAAATTCCTGAATTGGGAATGGATTTGCCGCAGACATCTGCGTATATAAAAAAACGTCTCGATGAAATGGGAATTATGTGGCAGGATTGCGGCTGTGATATGCCTGAAAAATTAACAAAAGATTTTATGGAGGCAGGGTTTCCGGAAATGAAAAAAGTAACGGGCATTACTGCTGTGATTGGAACTGGGAAACCATGTATTTTGCTTCGGGCGGATATGGATGCACTGCCGATTCAAGAAGAAAACGATCTGCCGTTTGCTTCCAAAAACGGGTGCGGGCATATGTGTGGGCATGATAGTCATGCTGCAATGCTGCTAGGAGCAGCGGCAATTTTAAAGTCAATGGAATCTGAGTTATGCGGCACGGTTAAGTTAATGTTTCAGCCAGGAGAAGAAACAGGAGCGGGAGCTCGTCTGATGGTTCAAAGTGGAGTGTTAAAAAACCCAGATGTGGATGCAGCACTTGGGATTCATATTCACTCTAATAAACCGGTTGGAGAAGTGACTTATAGCAAGGGAATCAATTCCGCTTCTTTGGATACTTATATTGTAAAGATAAAAGGGCAAGGGGGACATAGTTCTCAGCCCCAGTTATGTATTGATCCATTAATGATTATGAATCAAGTGTATCAGGCAGTCAATTTGCTTGTGACGAGAGAAACCGATCCGCAAGCTATGGTAGCGTTGACTTGTGGTGTGGCAAAAGGTGGAACCGCAGTAAATATTATACCAGAAAAAGCAGAAGTACATATCGGAGTGCGTACATTAAACCGAGAAGCAAGGAATCATTTAAAGCAAAGAATTCCTGAGTTAGTTGATTACTATGTGAAAGCATGGAGAGGTGAGTATGAGTTAACTCGTTTTGAAACACCGAGTACTTATAGTGATGAAGCATTTTGTGAACAATTACTTCCGTTTGTGGAAGAAGTTGTTGGAAAACAAAACGTTCGTATTCAGCCTCCAATGCAGGGGACAGAAGACTTTGGCTATGTAACCGAACAAGTTCCAGGTATGTATCTTTGTTTGGGAGATGGAGAAGTGGGAGCACCGCCGCTGCATAATGCTAAGATGATGCTTCGTGAAGAAGCGTTTACAAAAGGGGCTGCACTCTATGCCAATTGTGCGGTGGAATGGTTAAAAAAACACCATTGCAAGGAATAAAAAGATTAAGGGAGTTAAACAAGAAAGATGAAAAAAACAAAAAAAGGATTTCAAATGCCTCATGTGTATATTATTTTACTGCTTATGATGTTATTAGTAGTTGTAATTTCATGGGTCATTCCAAGTGGAGAGTATGAAAGAGTATTGGATGAGGCGACGGGAAGGCAAATCATTAATCCAGATAATTTTGCTTATGTAGAGCGAGAAAATCCAATTACAGTTATGAATTATTTTGAAGCAGTTTACAATGGATTTGTCAGTGGCGCAAGTATTATGGGCACATTGTTTATCTGTTCTGGGGTAATTTATATTTTGGAAGTAAGTGGAGCATTTGGGGCAGGAATCCAGAAAATTTTATCCTATACGAAAAATAGAGAATTTTCTGTTGTTGTTATTTTCTATACTATATTCGTAATTTTTGGAGTGCTTGGTTATGGAGAAGCAGCGTATCCATTTTATCCACTGGCAGTCACGATTGGATTTGCGTTAGGTTATGACAGAGTGGTTGGAGCTGGTCTTGCAATTGTAGGAAGTACGGTAGGATTTACCTGTGGTATGATGAATATGTTTACAACGGGAGTGGCGCAGCAGTTGGTAGGTTTGCCTATGTTTTCCGGTATGGGTATGAGAGCAGTAGGACTTGTTGTATTTTATGTAATTGGTCTCTTAGGATTATTTTTCTATTGTAAGAAGATTAAGAAAAATCCAGAGTTAAGTATTGTAAAAGATGAATATATGGTGCAGCATAAAAA
Organism: Candidatus Fimimorpha faecalis; assembly: GCA_018712075.1. Taxonomy (GTDB): domain Bacteria; phylum Bacillota; class Clostridia; order Lachnospirales; family Lachnospiraceae; genus Fimimorpha; species Fimimorpha faecalis. The sequence goes on along the minus strand of DVHN01000051.1, from coordinate 42,818 downwards.
GGTGGAAAATGAAAAACTACTGGCAATGACTCCATCCAGAATATTAGGATTAATTGGTTTTGTTGCGGTTATTATTATTCAGGGAATTGGAGCGGTCTGTTACCAGTGGTCGTTTCCTCAGATTGCGGCATTGTACATTATGTTTGGAATAGTATTAGGGATTATTTTCCGAATGAATCCAAATGAAGTATGTACGGTATTTACGCAAGGGGCTACCCGAGTGTTTGGGGCAGCATTTGCAATCGGTCTGGCGAATTCCGTAGTAACTTTGATGAATCAAGCTCAGATTTTAGATACGATTGTTTATAAAATGGCTGGATTGCTTTATGGAAAAAATGCAATTCTCACACTTTTGATTATTTATGTATTTGTAACCTTATTTAATTTTCTTGTCGTGTCAGGAAGTGGAAAGGCAGTTATTATTATGCCAATTCTTCAGCCGCTTGGAAAGATTTTGAATATTAATCAACAAGTATTAGTATTAACTTATCAATATGGGGATGGTATTACAAACAGTTTTTGGCCAGGCAGTTCGATGGTTCCGCTGTCGTTATGTGAGTTGGGATATGGCGCATGGATGCGATTCTGTTGGAAAATCTATGGCGGTATGATGGTGGCAGCTTTTATCCTTGTTATTATAGCAAATGCAATTGGATATGGACCATTTTAACAAATGAAAGAAGTAGAGGTGAAATGAAGTGAAGGCATTGGAGCTATTGTATGAGCTAGTAGCAGTCAGAAGTGACACTGGAAGTTCTTATGAAGTAGCATTAGGAAATAAAATTTATGAAATCATTTCTCAGGATGAATTTTTTAAGGAAAATCCACAATATTGTGGCAAAGAAGTATTCGGAGATTTCTTAGGAAGACCATTAGTATGGGCATTTAAGCCAGGAAAAACAAAACAAACGGTTTTCTTGTCGGGACATTATGATGCAGTAGAGATTGAAAGCTATGGCACCCTAAAAGAATTTGCTACCAAGCCAGATGAATTGAGAGAGCAAATGAAGGCAATGGATTTGTCTGGCAAGGTAAGGGAAGAAATTATTACGGATTTAAATAATGAAGATTGGATGTTTGGACGTGGATGTGCAGATATGAAAGGTGGCTTGGCGGTTGCAATGGAAATTCTTTTATCTGCGAAAGATTTGGATGCAAGTATTCTATTTGTAGCAGTTCATGATGAAGAAAATATTTCCGCAGGGATGAGACGGGCAATGCCACTTGTAAAACGACTCCAAGAACAGTATCAGATGGATTTTAAGTTTTGTTTAATTGGAGAACCACAAATCAATGATCCAGAAAAAAGCAAGCAGGTTGCAATGTATGCAGGTGGAGCTGGAAAAGTACTTCCTATGATTTTGGCAAAAGGATTTTTATCGCATAGTGCACAGGCATTGGAAGGCTTGAATGCCTCGTATATGATCTCAGAAGTAGTTCGAGAAATTGAATTGAATACTGATTTTATATCATCCGATTATGGTATTTCCGTACATCCACCAACCGTGCTGATGCAAAAGGATTTAAAACCTGCCTATGATGTATCTTTGGTGGAGTATGCAATGGCAGGAATTAATGTATTGTTTATGGAAAGTATTTCTCCATTAGAATTGATGGATAAAGTAGAAGCTTCCTGCATGATTGCAATGGAACATGTGGCAGAAAAATATAAAAAAGCATTTGAACAATCAGAAAAAATAGGGGTAGTAAAGAAAGAACAGTTGAAAAACTTTCATCCAAATGTAATGAGGCTGGAGCAATTGATTGCATTGGTCAAGGAAAAGGAAGCGAATTTTGATCAAATACAGACAGAAAAAAATGAAGTTTTAAATACGAAAATATTAAATGGAGAGCTAACACTTATGCAGGCAAGTGTGGAATATATGCAAGATCTGGCAAAACGTTCTGAAATAAAAGATCCGTTTTTAGTAATAGGAATTGCTCCGCCTTATTACCCAGCGGTAACGAGCTGTCGTTTGGAAGGAGGCATTTCCAGACTGGAAACACTTTATAAAGAAGCTGCCAAAGAACAGGGATTAGAAGGTAAGGTGTGTCCATATTTTGCTGGTATGGGAGATATTAGTTATATGATGTGTCGGGATTCTGTAGGACAACGAGCTTTAATGGACAATCTGACATTGCCTGCTAACGTTTATGATATTCCATTTGAAGAAATTGAAGCGCTTAGTATGCCGTCATTCTGGATGGGTCCTCGCTCCAAAGATATTCATCAATGGACGGAGAGAGTTTATAAACCAGATATCCAAGTAACGCTTCCAGCCATGATGCGATATTTGATTGAGCATATCGTATGCGAAGAAACATGATTTGTTCAAAAGAGGAAGATGGAGAATACGGCTGAAAATAAAAATAAAGGAGAAATTGATATGAGTTTTCAATTACCAGAGTATAGGGAACCTGATTTGAGTCAGGAATTTTTGGCAAAAGCGCCAGATGTTAAGCTAGTAGCTGTGGAAAAAGATTTTGTAGCACCAGATAATTATCATGCTACAACAATTTTTCCAGAGTATTTTAAAGTAAATGGTCAGTGGATCATGGCGAAAGAAAGTCGTATGGATTGTGTGGCTGTTTATGACGGTGAAAAAATAAATATTGTAGAATTCCGAAACTTGAAAAAAGGAGATTTAGTAGCGGTAGGACGTACGGAAGATGCAAGTGAAGGAATTTATGTTTATACGGAAGGGTTCAGCACTGGTTCCAATCAGGAAAAGGAAGTTTTTTCATTCCGTACACAGCGTTCTCGTGAAACTGCCTATTCCAAAGATTATGATGAATTATATGAGTTGCTGAGATATGAAAAAGAAAACGGAGGAAACATTTTATGGGTTATGGGGCCGGCATGTGCATTTGATTCGGATTCCAGAAATGCATTTGCTTCTTTGATTAAGGCTGGATATGTACAAGGACTTATGGCAGGAAATGCACTTGCAACTCATGATTTGGAAGCTGCCTATTTGAGAACGGCTCTTGGACAGGATGTATATACACAAACGAGTGTGCCAAATGGACATTATAATCATATTGATACAATTAATAAAGTTCGCAGCTGCGGTTCGATTCAAGCATTTGTAGAACAGGGATTTGCACAGAATGGTATTATGTGTGAGTGTGTAAAAAACGAAGTTCCATTTGTATTGGTTGGTTCCATTCGAGATGATGGACCGTTGCCAGAAGTGTTTGGCAATGTTTATGAAGGACAGAATGCAATGAGAAATTTAGTTCGGAAAGCAACGACAGTCATCTGTATGGCTTCTGCATTACATACGATTGCAACTGGAAATATGACTCCATCGTTCCGTGTTGTAAATGGAAAGGTACGTCCACTGTATTTTTACTCTGTAGATATTTCTGAGTTTGCAGTAAATAAGTTAAGAGATCGAGGAAGTCTATCCGTAAAGACATTTGTAACAAATGTACAGGATTTTATTGTTCATGTAAGAAGAGGATTAGGATTGGAAGAATAACTAGTTAGATAGGTTAGCTGTGTTTGGAAAATAACAGGTAGGTAAAAAGATAAAAGATTTTATAGAAGCCGGGAGTCTGTATTTTCGGCTTCTATTTTATCATGATCTACAAAAGAGATTCAATGAGGGTAATATATGTTGAAAGCATAGGAAAGAGATGATATAATGAAAAAAATTCAAAAAAAGGATATTCGAGCAGACAGCGTTAAATGATAGAATAGAAGGGAGTGACAATATGCATCTAATAAAAAATGCTTCTGTATATGCTCCAGAGGAGATTGGAGTAAAAGACGTTTTGATTGGTGGGGGAAAGATTTTAAAAATAGGAGATGAATTACCTGTAGAACATGCCTATGATATTACTGTGATAGATGGAACAGGAAAAGTATTAATGCCAGGTCTTATTGATGCACATGTGCATATTTTAGGAGGAGGGGGAGAAGGGGGAGCTAAAACTAGAACGCCAGAAATTATGCTTTCTGACATTATTACAGGTGGAGTTACAACTGTAGTAGGATGCCTTGGAACCGATGGATGTACAAGAACGATTTCCAATTTATTGGCAAAAGCGAAGGGATTGGAAGAAGAGGGAATTACTACGTATATTTATACAGGGTCCTATCAAGTGCCTGTGCGGACATTAACAGGAAGTGTTATGGATGATATTATCTTGTTGGAAAAAGTGGTAGGAACAGGAGAAATTGCAATTTCCGATCACCGTTCTTCTCAGCCAACAAAAGAAGAATTTGCGAAAATTGTAGCTGATACAAGAGTGGGAGGAATTCTCTCTGGAAAAGCAGGGCTTGTCAATATCCATATGGGGGATGGAGAAGAAAAATTAGAATTTTTGCGGTATATTTTAGAAAAAACGCAGATTTCTGCTGCGAATATGCTGCCAACTCATATTAATCGAAGTACTACACTTATGAATGATGGAATTGATTATGCAAGAAATTTGGGTGGATATATTGATTTAACAACGAGTTCTGATCCAGACTTTTTAGAGCCAGATGAAGTAAAGGCAAGTACAGGATTAAAAATGGCATTGGATGCAGGAGTTTTGATTGATCATATAACGTTTTCTTCCGATGGTCAGGGAAGTTTACCAATCTTTCATGCAGATGGAAGTTTTGCAGGTTTGGGAGTGGGAAAGGTCACTTCCCTATATAGGGAAATGAAAGACGCTGTGTTAAAAGATGGAGTTGCTCTCAGCGATGCATTAAAGCCAGTGACATCCAATCCAGCCAATTTATTAAAGCTGGGACAGAAGGGGAAGATTAGAGAAAATGCTGATGCCGATTTGGTACTTGCCGAGGCGGATACATTGGAAATCGATACTGTCATTGCAAGGGGAAGGATAATGATTTACAAAAGAGAGGTTCTTGTGAAAGGAACATTTGAAAACTAAAAAAGAATCAAAAGAGGGAATGATTATGAACACGAAAGTGAAGAAAAAAAAGGGATTTGAAATGCCGCATACGTATATTATTATTTTTGGAGTCGTTTTATTTGCGGCGTTGCTTACAGTATTTATTCCATTAGGAAAGTATGACACGAAAGAAATTACTTATATACAAAATGGAGAAGAGAAAACAAGGACGGTTTTAGATCCAGACAGCTTCCAATATGTACTGGATGAAAATGGAAATAAAGTAACAAAAATTACGCCATTGTTTGGAACCGAAGATTTTGGCAGTCAGGGAATTTTAAATTATGTATTTGAAGGTATGACAACGGGAGACAAGTCTGGAACGGCAGTTGGCATTATTGCCTTCATTTTAGTAGTGGGAGGAGCTTTTGGAATTGTACTGCGAACAGGAGCAGTGGAAAGTGGAATTATGCGAGTCATTGATCTGACAAACGGAAAGGAAATTTTTATTATTCCAGTTTTGATTACGTTATTTTCGCTTGGCGGCGCTGTTTTTGGTATGGGAGAGGAAGCAATTCCATTTGTAATGATTTTAGTTCCAATGTTTGTGGCAATGGGATATGATGCAGTTGTTGGTATTATGTGTTCCTATGTGGCAACTCAGATTGGATTTGGATCGTCCTGGCAAAATCCATTTGGTTTAGCAGTGGCACAGGGAATTGCAGGAATACCAGTTATGTCAGGTGCATGGTTTCGAATTCCAATGTGGATTTTCTTTACTGGGCTTGCCATTGTATTTACGATGCGCTATGCAGTGAAAATTAAGAGAAGCCCTCGGCTTTCCGTTGCATATGAATCGGATGAACAGTATCGAATTGAATTTACAAAAACAAAAAAAGAAATGCCTCCGTTTACATTAGGACATAAATTAGTTTTATTAACCGTTGCTGCCTGTATGGTATGGACGATTTGGGGCGTTGTAACACAGGGATATTATATTCCAGAGATTGCCTCTCAATTCTTTGTTATGGGATTAGTAGCAGGTATTATCGGAGTTATCTTCCATTTAAATGATATGAAGGTAAATGATCTTGCAAAATCATTTAATCAGGGAGCATCTGATTTGTTAGGCGCAGCACTTTGCGTTGGTATGGCACAGGGAATCATCATTGTTTTAGGTGGTACGAGTGCAACAGATGGTACGGTATTGAATACAATTTTACATGGAATTAGCGAAGGAATGAAACACTTCCCATCGGTTATTTCCGCATGGGTTATGTATGTATTCCAGTCCGTATTTAATTTCTTTGTTGTATCAGGCTCAGGCCAGGCTGCATTAACAATGCCAATTATGGCGCCATTGGCAGACTTAGTAGGAGTAGAAAGACAAGTTGCAGTTTTGGCATATCAGCTTGGCGATGCATTTACAAATTTTATCGTTCCAACTTCAGGATGTTTGTTGGGAGCATTAGCAGCAGCGAGATTAGATTGGGGAAAATGGGCAAAATTCCAGATTAAATTCCAGGCAGTCCTGTTTGTCTTTGCATCTATGACAGTAATTCTGGCAGTTCTAATTGGATTATCTTAAAAACGTAAATAAAATAATTGTTAATAAAAAATCTCTACCTTAAACCAGTCGGTATACAGGCAGGGATTTTTTATTATGTAAAAATGGTAAGTTATAAAACTTTTTTAAAGAACTTAAGCAGGAGGATTTCTCTGTTATTGATAAAAACCAATCAAGAAGGCACTTGACTGTTATATTTAGTTAGTATATACTAACTAAATAAGACCTATAGTTGAAAAAAAATATCAGTTTTCATCAGAAAAAAGAAAGAAGATGAGTAATATGCCGTTAACAATGGTAAAGGTTGGAGATAAAAATATAATTCGAAGGATTGGTGGAAGGGATGAAACTAGAAAGTTTTTGGAAAACCTTGGATTTGTTGTAGGAGCGGAAGTTATTGTATTATCAGTAATGGGAGGGAACGTAATTGTAAGTATTAAGGATTCCAGAATTGCAATTAATTCCGATATGGCAAAACATATTATGGTTTCCATAAATAACTAGTGAAAAGACGGAACTGAGCTAGAAAATAATAGGAGGAAACCAATGTGGACAGACAAAAGGAATTAATTATACAAAAGTTAAAATCAAATGGATGCAGAATAACAAAACAACGAATGGAACTTTTGGATATTATTCTGGAAAATAACTGTGCTAGTTGTAAAGAAATTTTTTATCGAGCTTCTAAATTAGATGATACAATTGGAATTGCCACCGTTTATCGTATGGTAAATGTATTAGAAGAAATTGGGGTAATTAGCAGAAAAATCGTATATGAAACAGATAAGCTGCAAGATGAGAAGATTTATCATTAATGATTATTAGAATTGACTAACCATAAATATCGGACTTATGATTATTTCTAGATAATTTATAAACGATCAGCCAAGTGGAAGAAATAATCTACAGTTATAAGGAGTGGTGAAAATGAAATCCCATAAATTTTGGGCATGGGCGATGGCATTTTGTTGTGTAATGTTATTTTATACTGGCTACAAGCATAAATAGGAGGTACAAGAAATGGATATTTTTAGTATGAAAAAATTAGGAATTTTCGCTGGCGGTGTACTATTTGGAACTGCGGGAATTAAAATTCTTTCCAGTAAAGATGCAAAGAAAGTGTATACGAATTGTACTGCTGCTGTACTTCGTGCCAAAGATTGCGTAATGAAGACAGCGACAACAGTTCAGGAGAACGCAGAAGATATTTTGGCGGAAGCAAAGCAGATTAACGAAGAGAGAGCAGCACAAGAAGCTGCGTGTGTACAAGAAGAGGAAAAAGCAGTAGAAGCTTAATAGATAGGTACATAACAGACGGGGCTGGTTGACAGCTCCGTTTTTCCATATGGAAAGGATTGGAGATAGAAGTGAAATTTATTATCAAACATGAATTAAAAGGACGTATTCGTCTGCATATAGTACAAAGCAGAATGTCCTATAAGCAAGCAGATACATTATTATACTATTTACAAAGTCTTACTGGAGTAATTAATGCAAAAGTGTACGAAAGAACAGCAGATGCAACGATTGTCTATTCAGGAAATAGAGAGCAGATTCTTATTGCACTGAAACAATTCCACTATCAGGATGTAGAAATACCAGAAGGGCTTTTGGAAAACTCAGGTAGAGAATTAAATGCAACATATCAAAGGAAATTAGTTCAGAAAGTATTATTCCGTATAGGAAGCAAACTTTTTGTTCCATATCCAGTAAGAGCCGTTTATGCAGGATTTTGTTCTTTGCGATATTTTTGGAAGGGAATAAAAAGTCTTGCCAACGGCAAATTAGAAGTAGAAGTTCTGGATGCAACGGCAATTGGGGTTTCCATTTTACGCAGAGATTTTAATACTGCAAGTTCGGTTATGTTCTTGCTTGGAATTGGAGAAATATTAGAGCAATGGACACATAAAAAATCAGTAGGCGATCTGGCAAGAAGTATGTCTTTAAATATTAAAAAAGTCTGGTTAAAAAAAGGCGATCAGGAAGTACTGGTGTCTGCTTCTGAAATTTGCCCTGGCGATCAGGTGGTTGTTCATATGGGAACAGTTATTCCATTTGATGGAATTGTAACGGAAGGAGAAGCCATGGTCAATCAGGCATCTTTGACAGGGGAATCCTTACCAGTTCGTAAAGAAGTGGATAAATATGTATATGCTGGTACGGTATTGGAAGAAGGAGAATTAACGATTCAGGTAAAGGCAACTTCAGGCGCTACTCGATTTGAGAAAATTGTTACAATGATTGAAGAGTCCGAAAAGCTTAAATCTGGTGTAGAAAGTAAAGCAGAAAATCTGGCAGATAAACTCGTACCATACACATTGGCAGGTACGGTACTCACATGGGCTGTTACAAGAAATACGACCAAAGCTTTGGCAGTTCTTATGGTAGATTTCTCCTGTGCTTTAAAATTAGCAATTCCGATTGCCGTTTTATCTGCGATTCGAGAGGCAAATGCTCGGCATATTACGGTAAAGGGTGGAAAATATATGGAGGCAATGGCGGAAGCCACTACAATTGTATTTGATAAAACTGGAACTTTAACAAAAGCAAAACCAACCGTAAAAGATGTTATTACCTTTAACGGAGGCACAAAAGAAGAAATGCTTCGGATTGCAGCTTGTTTGGAAGAACATTTTCCGCATTCGATGGCAAAGGCAGTCGTTGTGGCAGCAAAGCAGCAAGGATTGGCACATGAAGAAATGCATTCCAAAGTTAATTATATTGTGGCACATGGGATTTCCTCTTATATTGAAGAACGGAAAGTGATAATCGGAAGTTATCACTTTGTATTTGAAGATGAGGGATGCATCGTTCGTCCAGAATATCAGGAACGTTTTGACAATCTTCCTGCCGAATATTCTCATCTTTATATGGCAATTGATAATAAACTGGAAGCAGTTATCTGTATTGAAGATCCGCTTCGAGAAGAAGCAGCAGGTGTAGTGAAAGCTCTAAAAAAAGTGGGAATAAAGAAAGTAGTTATGATGACAGGAGACAGTGAACGAACCGCATCCGCAATCGCAAAACGAGTTGGAGTTGACGAATATTACTCCGAAGTGCTTCCAGAAGACAAAGCAAGTTATATTGAAAAACAAAAAGTAAACGGCAATACCGTAATCATGGTTGGAGATGGAATCAACGACTCCCCAGCTCTTTCCGCCGCAAATGTCGGAATCGCAATTAGCGATGGGGCAGAAATTGCTAGGGAAATCGCCGATATTACAATCGCAGCCGATGACTTAAACGAGATCGTAACATTAAAAAAATTAAGCAACGAACTAATGAAACGAATTCAGAAAAACTACCGTACAATTGTAGGAATCAATGCAGGCTTGATTGCGCTAGGCGTTGGAGGAATCATACAGCCAACCACATCCGCATTACTGCATAACACATCCACATTGGCAATCAGCCTAAGAAATATGGAAAACTTATTGGAACAATAAAAACATGGGTGGATGTTAAAAAATATTATGATAATAAAAACAAGAAAAAGCCTATTCAGATTAAATAATCTGGGTAGGCTTTTTTGAAGCTAACAAAAACACTCATAAGAGTGTCATTTTCTGAGATTGTATTTTAATGGAAGAATTCAGAACTTGGATATGGAAGGAAATACCAATTATCACAGGTTAATGACAGATCATTTTGTATTTCTTGTAGGGTTTTCTAAAATATGATACATTTGATGAAAAATAATAAGAAAGAGGTGCGTGAAAAATGAAAAAGAGAGTCAGTTTTGCTTTGGTTTTATGTTTTATGCTCTGCTCGTTATCTGCGAATGCCTATCAATTGAATGGACATCGAGTGGTAGATCCTCAATATGTTACATATTGGGCACCAACAAGTGATGAGATAGCAACGCCATCGGAAATTAATGCAGTTGTTTCGGCGGCAACTAGTTGGCAAGTTCATTGTCCAGAAATAAAGATGTTTCGGTCGAATACGATAAATGCATCGATGATAATCGATTTTTTCTTAGATGTAGATATGGACGCCTATGCTATCACGTATTTAGGATCAAAAGAGATTGCATTTTATAAACCATGGAGAAATCTAAGTATGGTGAGAAAACAGGAGACAGCAGTGCATGAGGTGGGACATATATTAGGACTGGAACATTGTCAACCTCAATATAATTCAGAATCAGTTATGAGAGAATTTGGATTTAATGACGTAGCATGTCCATTGGCAGATGACAAGAGAGGGATAGCAGCCTTGTATTAAATGGATAGTATGGAAAAAAGTGAGTTGTTATAATGGAAGATAGGAATGGGATATGAGATGAAGAAAAAAATATGGATTCTTTTAGCATCATTGGTAGTGGTGATTAGTGGGATTTTCTTATGGAATTGTCTTAGTTTAGAAAAGGACGTGAAGAGAGACGAATATGTTCTTGCGAAAACGGATAATTTTGAGACATTGGAAGAGTTGGAAAATGCGTCAGAATGTATTGTACGAGTAAAGAAATTGGCAGAGGATGATTCTATTGTAGAGAGACGGGATGGCCGCATAGCATATGGATATACGATGTCAGATGTGAAAATTCAAGAAGTATTTTATAATACATTGGGAAATGAAATTCAGAAAGATCAGATTATAAAAATATGGGAAAATGAATTTCAGGATGGAGATATCGTTTATCACATTGCTGGATATGAAAAAATGGAAATTGGAAAAGAATATATTTTATTCCTGAGAAAATCCACTTCTCATGATTGTTTTTTAACTCGAGGAATAAGATTTGGAAAAGTATCAGTTCACGAAGAATCGATATCAACATTTGCAAGAAATAATCAAAGTTACAGAGATTCAGTGGATAGTATTGCGGCACAGGCAAGACAAAAATATGTAAAACGAATAGAGTAAAGAAGCTATAATAGAATACCTTCTGAGTAGGGAAAATGACAAAAATCTACTTAGAAGGTATTCTATCATTTCAACTTTTTATTTTGCTGTTGCTTGCCAAATAAAAAATGTTATAATAGACGAAAAAGGGATAAATGGAAGCATCAAGTTACAAAATACAGTGAGAGGAGTGGAGGTATGATTTCAGATTCGTTGATTCCTGCTTTAAAAAAGGGTTTTCCTTTTTGGGGTCAATTATCGGATGGGGAGAGGGAATTACTTATAAAAAATAGTATTGTTGTAACATTTCGTAAAGAAATGCCAATTCATCGTACGGATCAGAAATGTGCTGGTGTGTTATTGATTCTTTCTGGTCAAATCAGAGCTTATATTCTTTCGGAAGATGGACGGGAAGTAACGTTATATCGTTTGTTTTCGGGAGATAACTGTGTACTTTCCGCTTCATGTGTATTGGATGCAGTCGCATTTGATATATTGATCGAGGCAGTAGAAGATACGGAGGTAATTTTAATTCCGCTTTCCTATTTTAAACAGCTTATGGAACAAAATGTTTATGTAGAATTGTTTACTTATCGCTCTTCTACAGAAAGGTTTTCCGATGTGATGTGGACAATGCAGCAGATTTTGTTTATGAAAGCGGATCAAAGGTTGGCAATCTTTTTATGGGATGAGATATTGAAACGTAAGGATAACACAATTTATTATACACATGATCAGATTGCACGATATATGGGAAGTGCGAGAGAGGTTGTTTCCAGGACACTGAAATATTTTAGTGAGGAGGGAATCGTAACTGTTTCACGTGGAAAAATAACTGTGTTAGACAAGGAAAAGTTGAAGCGTTATTTGTGACTCAGTTACAGAAAAATAGATGGAAGTGGAATATACTAAGCGTATCAATAGAAAAGGAGTTGACGAATATGTCAGTAAAAACAATTACAAAACAAAATTTTAATATAGAAGTTTTAGAAAGTGAGAAGCCTGTTTTATTAGATTTCTGGGCAACCTGGTGTGGACCATGCAGAATGATTGCTCCAGTTGTAGAAGAAATTGCAGCAGAACGCTCCGATATTGTTGTTGGAAAAGTGAATGTAGATGAACAGCCAGAATTGGCACAGAAGTTTCAGATTATGAGTATTCCTACGTTGATAGTAATTAAGAATGGAAAGATTACTGCACAGAAAGTTGGCGTTCAGCCAAAGGCGGTTATCCAGGCAATGATTGGATAATTAAGGGATTTATAAGGTAGATAAAGTTTCCAAAGGAAGGAGAAGAAAAATTGAAGGTAGTAATTGTGGGAGGTGTTGCAGGAGGTGCAACCGCAGCAGCAAGATTGAGACGTTTGGATGAGCAGGCGGAAATTATTATTTTGGAACGAAGTGGATATATTTCTTATGCAAATTGTGGTTTGCCATATTATATTGGAGGAGAAATTACAGAACGGAAAAATCTGACTTTGCAAACACCTGAAAGTTTCTATCGTCGATTTCGCATTGATGTAAGAGTACGCCAGGAAGTTATTGAGATTGATCCGAAAAATAAGTCAGTAACTGTTTATAAATTGGAGGATGGAACCCAGTATCAAGAATATTATGATAAATTAATTTTATCTCCAGGTGCAAAGCCAGTTATTCCAGATACTCCAGGAGTGGAGAGCAATCGAATATTTACCCTTCGTACTGTGGAAGATACGTTTGAAATTGATTCTTATATAAAGCAACATCAGCCCAAAACAGCCACAATTATTGGCGGAGGTTTTATTGGTCTGGAAATGGCAGAGAATTTAAAAAATAAGGGAATTGATGTTACCTTATTACAGCGTTCTGGTCAGGTTATGCCTCCGTTGGATTTGGATATGGCTGCAATTGTGCATAATTATATGAGAGCGAATGGGATTCATTTAAAATTAAATGCCCCAGTAGAGTCATATAAAGAAACTTCCAATGGAATTCAAGTGAATTTAAAAAATCAAATGTCATTTGAAACGGATCTAGTTATTTTAGCAGTAGGAGTTGTACCAGAAAACGGTTTAGCGAAGAAGGCTGGACTGGAATTAGGGGTGAAAGGTGCCATTTGTACAAATACAAATATGCAAACTTCAGAATCTGATATTTATGCAGTGGGGGATGCGGTAGAAGTCACACATTTTGTTTCTGGAAAGAAAGCAGTGATTTCTTTAGCAGGTCCAGCAAACAAGCAAGGAAGAATTGCAGCAGATCATATTTGTGGAATTCCAAGTGAATTCAAAGGTTCCCAAGGCTCATCGGTTTTAAAGCTATTTGATATGACAATTGCATCAACTGGATTGAATGCAAAAGAAGCAGGAAGATTAGGAATGGATTTTGATTATGCGATCATAAACGCTGCGTCCCATGCCACTTACTATCCAGGAGCAGCGAGCATTACGTTAAAAGTATTGTTTGAAACAAAGACTGGACGGATTCTAGGAGGTCAGATCGTAGGTTTTGGAGGAGTGGATAAGAGAATTGATGTGTTAGCAACTGCAATTAGAGCTAAAATGACTGCCTATGATCTGACAGAATTGGATTTAGCGTATGCACCTCCATATTCTTCTGCTAAAGATCCGTTAAATATGATTGGCTATGTAATGGAAAACCTGCTAACGGATAAAGTAAAACAGATTCATTGGCAAGAGATAGATTCTATTCCGAAAGATGCAGTAGTTTTAGATGCACGTACGGATATGGAGTATCGAAGAGGACATTTGGATTCTGTAATGCATATTCCAGTAGATGAAATAAGAGATCGAATGGAAGAACTGCCAAAAGATAAGAAGATTTATGTTTATTGCCAGAGTGGTTTACGTAGTTATATTGCATGTCGAATATTGAAGCAAAATGGATTTGAATGCTATAATATTTCTGGTGGATATGGATTTTATGAAAACTTGCGTTATGGCAGTATCCCAGATCCAGAAGGAACAGGACCTTGTGGTCTGAAAAGATAGAAAAAAGAACATGGGAGATTGGGATGAGAGTTCAATATAAAGATCTATTAGCAAAATTTGAAAGAATTTTAGAAAGCAGGGGATTAAAAAAGGAATATGCCCATGCAGCAGCTGGTGTATTTGCTCAAAATAGTTTGGATGGTATTTATTCCCATGGAGTGAATCGTTTTCCAAGAGTTGTTCGCTATTTGGAAAAAGGAGAAATTGATCCGTATGCGATTCCAGAATGTGAAATTCAAATGGGAGCGATGGAGAGATGGAATGGTCATCGTGGTTTTGGTCCACTAAATGCAAAATTGGCTATGGATCGGGCTTGTGAGCTTGCAAAACAGTATGGAATTGGCATTGTTGCATTGGGAAATAATAATCATTGGATGCGTGGGGGAAGTTATGGATGGCAGGCAGCTAATCAAGGATGCATTGGGATTTGCTGGTCGAATACAATGCCGAATATGCCGGCGTGGGGTGGAAAGGATAGAAGGATTGGCAATAACCCAATTGTAATGGCAATTCCAAGAAGCAATGGAAAACATGTTGTGATAGATTGTGCAGTTTCCCAATTTTCTTATGGAAAAATCCAAGAGGCAAGATTAAAAGGACAACAACTCAGTGTACCAGGCGGTTATGATTCCAATGGAAATCTTACGACTGATCCAGCTGAAATTGAAAAAACTTGGAGAGTTCTTCCGATGGGGTATTGGAAAGGTTCTGGCATTTCAATTGCGTTGGATTTGATTGCTACTGTTCTAACCAATGGAAATTCAGTTCATAAAATCGGAACATTTGGAGAAGAAGTAGGTTTATCTCAAGTTATGATTGCGATTGACCCATCTAAGATGAATTCTGTAGATTTGACAGATGAGATTGTAGATCAGATTTTGACAAATATAAAGGAATCCGAACCAGTTCAAGAAAATGGAAGCATTTACTATCCAGGAGAACGAGAATTAATAACAAGAGAAGAGAATCTAAAAAATGGAATTCCAGTCATGGATGAAGTCTGGGAAACATTAGAGCTTTTAGAAAAGCAAATAGAAGAAAAATAAGCATATAGGAAGAAAATTGGAAGCAGCTCAAATATCAATGGGCTGCTTCTTGCTAATATTATTGTGAAATGCAAAAGGAAAAAGAAAGACATTCTGGGGGATTAAGTAAAGTAAAAAAATACACTGCATTTTATGTGGATATATGGTATACTGGGAAAACAGGAAAAGAAGAAAGAAGGAGGATGCAGAGATAAGATTTCGTGATTCCTTTTATCACAGAAAAGCGAAAAACATCTTTGCTGGACAAAATGAAAAAAATACGAAGTATTCTAAAGGCGCTAACCATGGAGTTAAGGGAGCATAAAAGTTCTTTTTTTGTCTATGCTGCGTTACGAGCGTTAGTAATTTTATGTATGATTTTACAAATATTCAATCGAAATTATGAAAATGTATTTTTATGCTTTTTGACTCTAATTTTATTAGTGATGCCAAGTTTTATTCAAGTGAACTTTAAAATCGAACTGCCTACTACATTGGAAATTATTATTTTATTATTTATATTTGCAGCAGAGATTTTAGGGGAAATACAAGAGTATTATATTAAAATTAGTGCTTGGGATACGATTTTGCATACGCTGAATGGATTTTTGATGGCTGCAATTGGGTTCTCATTGGTAGATATTTTAAATCGAGAAGAGCGAATGAAATTTCAATTGTCACCAGTATTTATGTCCATTGTAGCATTTTGTTTTTCTATGACAGTTGGAGTAATTTGGGAGTTTTTTGAATATGGGATGGACTGTATCCTACAATTTGATATGCAAAAAGATACCGTAATACAAACAATTAGCTCGGTTATGTTGGACCCAGAAGGACGGAATGTCCCAATGGTTATTTCTAATATTCAAGATGTAGTTGTAAATGGACAAAGTTTAGGACTAGGAGGATACTTGGATATTGGACTTCATGATACAATGAAAGATTTGCTTGTAAACTTTATTGGGGCGATTGTGTTTTCTTTTATCGGGTATTTTTATATCAGAAGTAAAGGAAAAGGAAAGATGGCACGGCGTTTTATTCCACGTTTAAAGAAAAAAGAAGCAGATTTTCTACAAATAGTGGAAAATGAAACAAAAGAAAAAACGGTAGCTGACAGTATAAAGCGAAAAAAATAGAATATAGAAAATAAAAAATACAGCGTATTTCCCTTTCTGGTGATCGCTGTATTTTTGTTATCGTGATATAGAAAAATTCCATGAAAGTTTTCTCTTATTAGGAATGTTTAGGTGAATTTTGGATTCTCCTCTTTTTTAAATGATGGCGTCGTCCCTTTTTTAACAGTTTCGTTCTTATATAATGGAAAGTTTTTTCTTCTCCCTTTTCTGCGAGCATAATTAATAAATGGTGTAAAAGAGCGGCGGTTCTTTCATTCATAATGCCTTTAGCTGGACCTTGTTCATAATATTCTAGCGGAGAACGATCGGTATAAGCATCTTTACTATAAATTTTACTGGCAGCCACTCTATCGCAAAACATTTCTACTGCATAACGAATTGGCATTTCAATTCCGATGAGTTTATGGATCTCACGGCTATTGAGCGGATAGTCCATCCAATATTCAAAATGGTGTTTGTTTCTGCCTTTATGGTGCAGCCATGCTTCGGAACACCCTTCTACAAGACGCTGTTGATTGTTTGGGCTTTTATTACCCTGAAAATATTTTACGCCTGGAATAAATTCAGTGGGACTATATTTAGAAAGATCGTGGAGTAAGCCTTGTTTGTATAAGCCTACTTTAAAACAATGTTTCATTACAACAATTTTATGTCGAGTGATCGTAGAAAAATGTCCACAGAAATTTCTAATTAATTTCTTAAACTTCATAGCTTCCTCCAAATGGTTCTGAATGGATTCATTTTGTATAATTATAAAAATGAACATAACTCATAAATGATTGGTCATTTACTTTTATCTTAATACTATGTTATGCAGTATGTCAAGCAAGAATGATTTACTATAAAAGCGTTGTCAATGATCAGACAGAGAATTGATACCCTATCCTGCATTTGAATTTTATATATGAAAGTTTATTATAATAGGAGATCAGAGGCTTTGTAAAATTTTAATAAAAAAATTTTAAAAGTGAAACTTTTTTACTGTTCTAAGGGTCTAATAAGTGTAAATAAAAAATGATGACTTGTTATAGCTATAAAAAGGCAGGAAAGAATAGGTGGTGATAACGGTGAAGCAATTAGTAAAGCGCGCGATGCAGCAGGATACCGATGCATTTTTAGAATTGATGGAGTGTAATACGCAAGATATGTATAAAGTCGCAAAAGCTATCTTAAAAAATGAAGAAGATGTTGCAGATGCGATGCAGGAAACAATATTGGTTTGTTTTGAAAAACTAGATACGCTTCAACATCCAAAATATTTTAAAACTTGGCTGATACGTATTTTAATTAATATCTGTAATGATATCATACGTCAAAATCAGAGACAGTATTTAATGAGTGATGTCTATCCAGAGATGGCAGACCCAAATCCCGTTACCTCAAATTTAGAGTTTATAGAATTATTAAATACATTGGATGAGAAATATCGGCTCATTGTTGTGTTGTATTATGTGGAAGGATTTAAAATTTCCGAAATTAGTCAACTATTGGGAATGAGCAAAAATACAGTAAAAACTCGGTTGTCTCGTGCCAGAAAGAGTTTAAAAAAAGAATACGAAGAGATAAATTTAGTAAAAAATAATTCAATACAAAAGGTTTCAGAACGAATATAAGGAAAACGAGTACTTAAAAAGAAAGGAGACCTTACTATGAAAAAAAATTATTCGCAAAAAGAAATGAAACGTATATTAAAAAAAGAGATTGGATTATCCAATATCGTGAATCAGAAGATCGATGATGCGTTTGAACAAATAAAACCAAATTATCAAAGAAGCAGAGAAAACGATGGGATAATTCCATATAGGAAAAAAATACATTGGAAAACATCAGTTGTGGCGATTGGAGTATTAATCCTTGTCTGTGCAGGAGTTACTGGTGTGGCATATTCGATTGGAAATTGGCATCCGATTATGACTTGGTTATTTGGAGCAGATGAACAGATACAAGAAAAGATGGATCAGATTGGACTTTCCGATAAGCCAGAAGCCAATATTGCATCGCTTGATAATATTAACGTAGAAATGGTACAATCAATTGCAGACAACAGATTCTTATATTTATTATTAAAGGTTACAGCAACAGATGGAACGGTATTTCCGTTTAAAGAAGCGGATATTCCAGAAGAAGCAAAAGAAACAATGGGAATCGTATATGAAATTTCTCCAAGCATTGGAGATGCAACTATGGTTGTGGATGAAGGGGAAGAAGAAATTTTTATTACTGTGCCAAAAATTTATCCAGCAGAAGATGAACATAGTTTTTATTGCGAACTTTTGAGTCAAGGTCAAGCAATGAATATAAATGGACAAATGGTCACACTTACATTAAAAGATATTTTTCCAGAAGGAGATAAAGTAAGAAAATGGGAAAACCAGATATCAAAACAAGCTTGTCTAGAAGCTGGAGGTTCTATTAATAAAGATGATATTGATTGGGAAGAATGGAGTAAGAAAATCCCAAAACCAGAGGAAATAAAACGAGAGGGCGAATGGAAATTGACTTGGGAGATGAAGGCTACAAATAAGCAGATTTATATTAAAGATAAGGAATTGCCACAATATGGAACAGTAATAAGAAATATTGCTATTTCACCAATCTCACTAATGATGGAATATGATTGGTCTATATTTGAAAGATATGGGGTAACCGAATACCAGTATTTTGGAGAACCATTTTTGCCTACCCATTTTAGAATGAAAGATGGTACTATTGTAGAGAGTGGCTTTGGTTTAGGGGGATCAGTTAGTGGATACAAAGATGAAGCGATGACAGAATATGAAATTATTGGGAGAATGGATGAGATTATAGATGTTGATAATATACAATCGGTAATCCTTACGTATACACGGGATCAGTCACAGGTGGAAATACCAGTAGAATGACCTCTTACATTTAAAATGGTAGTAGGGAGTTTCTCCTTATTATATAATTTTCTCAAAATAGACCTAAAAAAGATGAGCAGTTAGATTTTTTCTAACTGCTCATCTTTTTGAAAATTTTGTAAATAAGCTAAGAAAAATTTGATTTTTGAAACATAGAAATTATTTTAAGAATTTACAGATTTTAATTGGTTAAATTTATAATAAAAAAAGAATTGATTCTATATTGTAGGAATAATAAGAAAAAATGAAATGATAAGGGAAGATAAAATAAGAAATAGGTCATAAATTTGATATTTTATTATGATTTATAATATATTAGATGGGAAATTTATCTTATAATCTACCTAAATCTTAATGGAGTTAGAACTTAAAGATTATTAAAAACTAACAAAAAAGGAGGAAACATATGTTAAAAAAGAAAAAAATAACAGCTAGAATGCTGGCAGTTTTTTTGGGGTTATGTTCAGTGATTGGATCCATATCGACAGTTAACGCTGCTCCAATTTTGAATGTAAAGGAAGACAAGTCGCAGAATTCTGATACAGAAAAGATATCAGAAGAGGAGAATGAGGAGGTAAAAAGTGAGTTGTCATATGAAGGATATACTTTAAAATGGGAAGATTCTTTTGATGGAGACTCTTTGAATTTGAATGATTGGAATATTGAAACTCATGAACCAGGATGGGTAAATAATGAGCTGCAAGAATATACGGATTCTTCTGATAATATTTATGTCAAAGATGGAAAGTTGGTGCTAAAACCAATTAAAAAAGTGGATGAAAATGGAAATGTGTCATATACATCTGGAAGAGTTAATACACAAAATAAACATGATTTTAAATATGGAATTTTTGAAGCAAGTGCAAAAGTTCCAGAAGGAAAGGGATTTTTGCCAGCATTTTGGATGATGCCTACAAATGAAAATTTATACGGTCAATGGCCTAGATGCGGTGAAATTGATATTATGGAAGTACTTGGAGATAAGACAGATACTTCATATGGAACAATTCATTTTGGTAATCCACATAGCGAGCGACAAGGAAACTATACGCTTGATACAGGAAGCTTCTCAGATGAATATCATAAGTTTAGTGTAGAGTGGGAACCTGGAAAGATTCGTTGGTATGTAGATGGTAAGCTGATTCATACGGCAGATGATTGGTATTCTGCAACAGAGGGACAGGGAGAGATTACCTATCCAGCTCCGTTTGATCAGCCATTCTATTTGATTTTAAATCTGGCTGTTGGTGGTAATTGGCCTGGAAATCCAGATGATACAACAGATTTTGAAAATGCGGAATATAATATTGATTATGTAAGAGTATATCAGAAAGATAGCTACGATGAGAATGTAGAAAAGCCAGAAAAAGAGGTAATTTTGAGAGATCCAGATGAAAACGGTAATTATATGATTAATGGTGATTTCTCTGTTGAAGAAGATTTAGCAGATGAAGCGGACTGGATTTTCCTGACTACTTTAGGAGGAGAGGCATCTGCGCAAATTAAAGAGAACCAAATTCATATTGATACAACGAATGAAGGAACTGTCGATTACAGTGTGCAGTTAGTACAGCCAAATCTTCCAATGAAAAAAGGGGGAGTATATCAGCTTACCTTTGACGCTTATGCAGAGGAAGACAGAACAATGAAAGTAGGAGTTTCAGCACCGGATCGCTCCTATATGCGTTATATGCAAGATACGGTTGTGGAATTGTCACAAGAAAAGAAAACTTATACATATGAATTTACAATGACAAATGATGATGATGCCAATGGTCGATTAGAATTTAATCTAGGTGCAGCAGGGTCAAAAGCAAGTGTTAAGATTGGAAATGTTTCTTTAAAGAAAATATCTGAGATTGCAATTGAAGATGACAAAAAAACGATACTTGCCGATGGAAATTATGTTTATAATGGAAGTTTTCAAGAGGGAAAAAACCGTTTAGGATATTGGGATGTAAAGGAACATAATGGTGCAGAAGTTAGTGTGACAAATGAGAATAATATAAGAAAACTCAAAATTGCTGCATCGGACAGTGTATCATCGGACAACCCAGCAGTTGTGTCTCAAAGTGAACTGGCGTTATCAGGCGGAAAGAAATATCAATTAAGTTTTATGGCAGAGGGAGAAGCTGGAAAAAAAGTTCAGGTTATTGTAGCAGGACAGTCATTTGAAGCGGAACTTACTGGAAAAGAGCAAGTTTATACATATAAGTTTACTACCGAGGAAAATTTGAAAAATCAAGATATTGTATTGCAAGTAAACGAACCAGGAATTTTTTATCTAGATGATATCCGTGTTGTCGAAGATAGTTTAATTAAAAATGGAAGTTTTACAGCAGGATTTGCAGGATATGAGTGTTTTGTAGACGGAAGTATTTCTTCGGAAGTCTCTTATGTAGTAGATAGTCTCAGTGAAGACAATGCAGCTGATTTTACGATTGGAAATACTGGAGATGCTGCATGGAAGATTCAGCTGAAGCAAAACAATATAGAGTTAGAGAAAGATCAATGGTATCGTCTTTCTTTAGAGGCGAAATCAAGTATTGACAGAAAAATTATGTTTGCGCTTCAAAGAGACGGCAGCGCAGATGATAATTGGAATCCATACTCTGGAGAAAAGATTATAGATTTAACAAGTGATTATCAAACGTATGATATTGTGTTCCAAATGAAGGATGAAACAGATTTAAAAACGGTGTTAAGTATTTCTATGGGAGCTGTTGATGGAATTCAGATTTCACAAAAGCATCGTGTATGTATTGACAATATAAAACTAGAAAAAATTGAAACGCCTGAACCAAAAGAATTATTAGTCAGTGGCTCTGCTCATGTACAAGAACTTGGCTGGCAAGATTATGTAACAGATGGAGAATTAATAGGAACGTCTGGTCAGGCAAAACGATTAGAAGCAGTACGTATTCGTCTGGAAAATAATTCGTTAAAAGGCAGCATTGTATATCGTGCTCATGTACAGGATATCGGTTGGCAAGATTATGTAACAGATGGAGAATTGGCAGGAACGACGGGCAAATCAAAACGGCTGGAAGCCATTGAAATAAACGTAACAGAAGAAGTGGCTGAACAATATGATATTTATTATCGTGCCCATATCCAGAATTATGGCTGGCTTGGCTGGGCAAAAAATGGAGAAAAATCAGGAAGCCAGGGATACGGACTTCGTATGGAAGGAATTGAGATTCAGCTTGTAAAGAAGGGGGAAACTGGTCCAGAAAGTACAGGTGAAGCATTTATAAAGGTAGGAGATGAAAAGGCAGATCCAGAGCTTTCCTATATGGCCCATGTGCAAAATATTGGATGGCAGCCAGAGGTAATGGCAGGAGAGTTATGCGGAACAGAAGGAAAATCGTTACGTATGGAAGCGTTGAAAGTGAATCTGGATACCGATGGAATTGAGGGAGAAATTCGTTATGCTGCTCATGTGCAAAATATTGGATGGCAATCGTATGTACAATCAGGTGAATTGGCAGGAACAACGGGAAAATCATTACGTATAGAGGCAGTTAAAATGCAATTAACTGAAGAAATGGCAGAGCGTTATGATATTTATTATCGAACTCATATCCAAAATTATGGCTGGCTTGGCTGGGCAAAGAATGGAGAGATTGCTGGAAGTGTAGGACATAGCCTTCGTGTAGAATCAATAGAGATTCAGTTAGTAGAAAAAGGACAAAAAGCTCCAGAAAGTACAAAGGAACCATCTATAAGATAAGAATAAAAAGTTCTCCCGCAAAATGATGATGTGATGTTTTGCGGGAGAATATTGCAAGGAGATTAGTCTATGAAAAAAATACAGTTTATAGATCAAAATGGAACGTTTTCTATTCAAAATCCAGAAAATTACAGTTATCTTTATTTCCCAATTGCAGGAGAAATGGGATTGAAAAGTTCTTTGACACCAAATCTGGGTGGAGATAGTAAGATAGATCAGGAATCTTTCTTATTGGAACCAGTAAGTTCAGAAAACTTACATAATAATCGTTCAACGAGAAATTTTTGGTGTAAAGTAGATGGAGTTGGCTGTTGGTCGGCAACAGGGGCATCGGCAGAAGAAGAAAACAAAAAATTTACAAAGGAACAGGATTCTAGTATATTAACTGCTGGTCTTATGTGGCAGACGGTGAAAAGAAATTCACAAAAATACCAATTGGAAGCAGAAATTACTTCGTTTGTTCTTGTAAATCAGAATGTAGAAATTATGCATGTAAAAATCTGCAATAAGGCAGAAACAGAACAAAAAATTACACCAATTGCGGCCATTCCAATTTATGGAAGAAGTGCAGATAATATTAGAGATCATAGAAATGTTACTTCTATGCTTCATAGAATTTATACAAAAGAGTCAGGCGTTTTAGTAAAACCAACGATGTCATTTGATGAAAAGGGACATCGAGTGAATCATCTTATATATTATGTGGCAGGGCAGGAAGGCGATGGAAATAAGCCTGAATCATTTTATCCTACGGTAGATTCTTTTATTGGAGAGGGTGGAAGTTTTACACATCCACAGGCTGTTTATAAAGAGAAGAATGGAATGCCATCTGGAATTCAGATTGATGGAAGGGAAGCAATGGGAGGACTTTGTTTTAAAACAGTCGTACTGAAACCAAATGAAATTGCAGAATATAATCTCTTTATTGGAATCACAGATCAGGAAAATAACATAGAAAAGATTTTACTTCAATATCATTCCTCGCAAACGATACAGAAGGCTTTTCAATCAGTCAGAGAATACTGGCAGCAGAAAGTAAATGTCAGATATCATACGGGAAATCCAGACTTTGATTTTTGGATGCGTTGGATTAGTTTTCAGCCATTTTTAAGACGGATTTATGGATGTTCTTTTTTACCTCATCATGATTATGGAAGAGGGGGAAGAGGATGGAGAGATTTATGGCAAGATTGCCTTTCTCTATTATTAATGGATCCAAGTGATGTACGTCAGATGATTGTTGGAAACTACAATGGAGTACGAATTGATGGAACAAATGCGACAATTATTGGACATAAACAGGGAGAATTTGTTTCAGATCGAAATGGTATCAATCGTGTTTGGATGGATCATGGTGTTTGGCCATTTATGACAACAAAACTTTATATCGATCAGACGGGTGATATTCAAGTTTTAATGGAAAAGGTGGCTTATTTTAAAGATGCACAATCAGAAAGAGGAATGACGATTGACTGTGATTGGAACGATGAATATGGAGTAAAACAGAAAACACAGAGTGGAACAGTATATAAAGGTACTATTTTAGAACATATCTTATTGGAACATTTTTGTGCATTTTATGAGGTAGGAGAGCATAATGAAATTCGCCTTAGGGGAGCTGATTGGAATGATGCATTGGATATGGCAGAAAAATATGGCGAAAGTGTTGCTTTTACTTGTGCATATGCTGGAAACCTCAAACAGATTGCAGATTGCCTACGTATTTTAAAAGAAAAAACGTCTTATAAAGAGATGGAACTGCTGGAAGAGATGAGTATTTTATTAAAGGATGAGCAGGAAATTTATCAGAGCGTAGAAAAAAAACGAGAAGTATTAACCAAATATTTAGATTCATGCAGACATAATGTCAAAGGTAAAACAATGGTTGTATCAATTGATGATTTGATTAGAAATCTGGAACAAAAATCGAATTGGATGATACAACATATTCGTGAACAAGAATGGATTAGCATAACAGAAAATGAGGGTTGGTTCAATAGCTATTATGATAATCATAAAAATGCCGTAGAAGGTATTTTTGGAGATCAAGTTCGAATGATGTTAACTGGTCAGGTATTTGCCATAATGAGTAACACGGCAACACAGGATCAGATAAAACAGATTTGTAAAAGTGCAGATCATTATTTATACAATGCAGCGATTGGCGGATATCGTCTGAATACAGATTTTAAAGAACTTAAATTTGATATGGGAAGAATGTTTGGATTTGCCTATGGAGAAAAGGAAAATGGAGCTGTATTTTCTCATATGACAGTTATGTACGCAAATGCTCTTTATAAAAGGAATTTTGTAAAAGAGGGATATCGGGCATTGAAGACGCTTGCGGATACGGCACTTGATTTTGATACTAGTAAAATCTATCCAGGTATTCCAGAATATTTTAATAAAGAAGGACGAGGAATGTATCATTATCTGACGGGGGCAGCCAGTTGGTATATGATGACGATGATTACAGAAGTGTTTGGAATTCATGGAGAAGTGGGCGATCTTGTAATAAAACCGAAATTAGTGAAAGAACAGTTTGATGAAAAGAATCAGGCGATGATTCAGCTGTATTTTGGGGGAAAAGAGTTTAAAATTACGTTCCAAAATTCAGATGAATTAGAGTTTGGCGAATATAAAGTAAATCGGGCAAGCTGTGACGGAGTGCCACTGCAAATTTTAAATGGAGAGCAGGCGGTTATTCCTTATAAAGATCTCAATGCAATGGGAGAAGGAATTCATGAGATTACAGTAGATCTCGCATCTAATTGTATATAAAAAATAAGGATAGAGAGGAAAAAAGGATGAAGTTTGGATATTTTGACGATAAAAATCGGGAATATGTCATTACTAGACCAGATACACCAGCTCCTTGGGCAAATTATCTTGGTTCTCCAGAGTACGGTGCGATTATATCCAACAATGCAGGAGGATATAGTTTTGCGAAGTCAGGCGCAAATGGTCGAATTTTGCGTTATATTTTTAATAATTTCGATCAGCCAGGACGTTATATTTATATTCATGACAGGGATAGAGATGATTATTGGTCAGCTTCTTGGCAGCCAGTTGGAAAAGATCTGGAAGTATACAAAAGTGAATGTCGCCATGGAATCGCATATACAAAAATGATTGCAGATTATAGTGATATTCATTCAGAAGTGTTGTACTATGTTCCATTAAATAAATCGTATGAAGTTTGGGCTGTAAAAATAACAAATCATTCCGATGAAACAAGAAATCTGGATATTACAGGATATGCAGAATTTACAAATAATAATAACTATGAACAGGATCAAGTTAATTTGCAGTATTCGCAGTTTATTACAAGAACGTCATTTTGTGGTGATAGAATCTGTCAGGCAATTCATGGAAACTTAGACGGAATAGAAGATGGATCAGATGTAGATGACAAAATTGTTATAGAACGCTTTTTTGGTTTAGCTGGAGCAGAAATATCTTCATATTGTGGAAATAGAGAAGATTTCCTTGGGCGTTATCATAGTTATGCAAACCCAATTGGAGTAATCAGAGGTGATTTGGGAAATACATTGAACTATAATGAAAATGGATGTGGTGCGCTTTGTTCAACAATTTCATTGGAAGCAGGAGAAAGTAAATACTTGAGTTTTGTATTAGGAATGAAGCCAAACGCTGAAGCAGAGGAAATTTTAAAACAATATAAAAATCCAGAACAAACTTGTGAAAATGAATGGAAGGAATTAGTTTCTTATTGGAATGAAAAACTTTCCCATTTCCAGGTAAAAACGCCAAGTAAAGAATTTGATACTATGATTAATACATGGAATGCATACAATTGCTTTATGACATTTATTTGGTCACGTGCAGCTTCGTTTATTTACTGTGGTCTTCGTAATGGATATGGATACCGTGATACAGTGCAAGATATTCAGGGAATTATTCATTTAGCTCCAGAAATGGCATTGGAAAAAATTCGTTTTATGCTTTCGGCACAAGTAGATCACGGCGGAGGACTGCCGCTTGTGAAATTTACTCATAACCCAGGAAATGAGAATACACCAGAAGATCCTTCCTATGTAGAAGAGACAGGACATCCAGAATATCGGGCAGACGATGCGTTATGGTTATTCCCAACGGTTTATAAATATATTTCTGAATCAGGAAATCTTTCCTTTATAGATGAAGTGATCCCATTTGCCAATAAGGATGAAGGCAGTGTATATGAACATTTAAAACGAGCGATTGATTTTTCAATGAATCATCTTGGACCACATGGTATGCCGGCTGGATTATACGCTGATTGGAATGATTGTCTCAGACTCGGAAAGCAAGGAGAATCATCTTTTGTATCCATGCAATTTTATCTTGCGATGACAATTATGAGAAAATTTGCAGAATATAAAAAAGATCAGGCTTATATTAATTATCTGGATGAAAATCAAAAAAAATTGGAAGAGATAATGAACCAATGGTGCTGGAATGAAGATCGATTTATTCGTGGATTTACAGAAAGAGGAGAAGTAATTGGAAAACGTACCGATCCAGAGGCCAATATGTGGTTGAATCCGCAAAGCTGGGCAGTAATTAGTGGTCTTGCGACGAAACAACAGGCAGATAAAATACTGGATCTTGTATATGAACGGTTAAATACAAAGTATGGAGCAATTTTAATGGATCCTCCTTATCATATACATGCATTCGATGGAGCACTTGCAGTAATTTATAATGCTGGAACAAAAGAAAATTCAGGTATTTTTTCTCAGTCGCAGGGATGGATTATTCTTGCGGAAGCGTTATGCGGACATGGAGAGCGTGCATTTACTTATTTTATGGAAAATGCACCAGCAGCACAAAATGATTGTGCAGAAATTCGTAAACTGGAACCATATTGTTATGGACAGTTTACAGAAGGAAAAGATAGCCCACATTTTGGACGTTCTCATGTACATTGGCTTACTGGAACAGCATCTACGATTATGGTGGGATGCGTAGAAGGAATTTTAGGTATGCGTCCTGATTTCTGTGGAATTAAAATAGAACCATCCATTCCAAAAGAATGGGATTATGTTGAAATAGAGAAAGATTTCAGAGGAAATCATTTACATATTATAATTCGTAATTCAGAACATCAGGAATCGGGATATAAGAAAATGATTGTAAATGGAAAAGAAATGAACGATAATTATATTCCAGTGGAATATATGACAAACCAGACCGAAGTGGAATTAATTATGTCATAATACTGCTGTCATATAACAACAAAAACAAAAAACAAGAAAGGATAGAGTAATTGATAAACCCTTTTTTGGGCAGATAAGTGAAATACTTGCTGCCTGGGAAAGGGTTTCTTTGTGTAAAAAACTGAAAAAAATATCACGATAAAAATCTTTTATAAGTTTGATTTGGAAAAATGCACAATATTGACATTGATTCATATATATGATATGATGTTTTTCATGAAAATATCATTTGCTTCACAGAATAATTTGTTGAAAATATGCAAATGATGAATAGTAGGAGCAACAAACAATGATTAACGTCCCATTATAATTGCTAACAGAAAGTTAATTGAAATAACTAATAGTTTAGCTAGTGAGAAAAGTCATTAACGAAGGTAAAGAGAGTGTGGTTTTATGAGTTACAGAAATGAATGGTTTCTATTAGAAGCAGATGACAACATGGATGAAATTAAACATAGAGAAATGACAGAAGAATTTCTATTCTACAAAGCGGTGGCGAATGGAGATATTGATAAAGTCAAAGAAAATTGTGAACAAGAACGATTTATAGAGGATGAGGGAGTTGGAGTCCTTTCGAGAAATCCAGTAACGAATTTGAAGTATCATTTTGTTATTACAACTGCAATAATTACACGATTATGCAGACAAAATGGTATGGAATTGGAGAAAGCATTTCGTTTAAGTGATTTTTATATTCAAAAATTGGATGATATTCATACAGAGAAAGAAATTCAGAAATTACACGATGAAATGGTCATGGATTATACAAAAAAAATGTGTAAATATGTACATCTTAACACAGATTCCAAACATATAAATGCATGCAAAGAATATATTTATGCTCATGTAAAAGATCGTATTACAATCGAAGACCTTGCAAATGAACTTGGAGTTTCAGCAAGCTATCTGTCTCGTTTATTTAAAAAAGAAACTGGAGTTTCTGTTAGCGTATATATAAGAAGACAGAAAATTGATGTAGCAAAAAACTTACTTAGATTTAGTGATTATTCTATGATTGAGATTGCTAATAGACTGTCATTTTCTTCGCAGAGCCATTTTATCCAGCAGTTTCGTGAAGTAGTGGGAATGACTCCAAAAAAATATCGTGATGAATATTATATGGTTCAATGGGATATTGAATCTGACAAAAATTCGAACTAAACAATAGTTAAGTCATTTCTGTTTTTCTGCCTAATTACAAGATTATATAAATAAAAAAGCGTATAAAAATATCATATTTATGATGTAAAAGAAATATAACAAAAAATAGTCATAAATATGATATTTTTGTGAAATTTATAATATATCCTATGTTTTAATTGAGCTATAATAATTTCATCTTAATAAAGTGCGCACTTAAAAAAATTAGGAGGTATAAACAATGAAAAAGAAAATATTTGCTGTTTTAATGACAACTGCAACAGTTGCTGGATTGCTATCAGGATGCGGAGGAAATAATGGAAACGGATCAGATTCAGCAGCAGAAGGAAAAGTTATCAATATCTACAGTTGGAATGATGAATTTCGTACTAGACTGGAAGCCATTTATCCGGAAGTGGAAGGAAGTTCTGAAGATGGTACAGTAACAACGTTAAAGGATGGAACAGAGATTCATTGGATTATCAATCCAAATCAGGATGGTGTGTATCAACAAAAACTTGATGAGGCGCTTTTGAATCAGGCAGATGCAGCTGCGGATGATAAAGTAGATATCTTTTTATCGGAAACGGATTATGTTTTCAAGTACACAGATGCGGATGCAGATGTTGCTATTCCACTAGAGGATTTGGGTATTGATCCAGATACAGATCTCAAAGATCAGTATGATTTTACAAAAACTACTGCATCGGATCAAAACGGTGTTCAAAGAGGTTCCACATGGCAGTGCTGTCCAGGATTATTAGTATATCGTCGTGATATAGCAAAAGATGTATTCGGTACAGATGATCCAGAAGCCGTAGGTGAAAAGGTAAAAGATTGGGATACTTT
The DNA here is from genome assembly GCA_018712075.1 of Candidatus Fimimorpha faecalis. Taxonomy (GTDB): domain Bacteria; phylum Bacillota; class Clostridia; order Lachnospirales; family Lachnospiraceae; genus Fimimorpha; species Fimimorpha faecalis. The sequence goes on along the minus strand of DVHN01000051.1, from coordinate 12,573 downwards.
AAAGGAAACGGCGGAAGAGTTGAAAGAAAAAGGCTACTTTACGTTCTCTTCCTATGCAGATACATTCCGTCTTTATGGAAATAGTATTGACGAACCATGGGTTACTGATGGAGAAACAGTGATCAAAGTAAATCAGACTATTATGGATTGGATTAATGATTCAAAAGAATGGCTGGATGCAGGATATTTTGATAAAACAGTAAAAGGTCAGTTCAATGATGACTGGAATAAAGCAATGAGTGCTTCTTCAAATGTTTTCGCATTTTTAATGCCAGCATGGGGAATTGATTTTACATTGAAACCTAACTGGGATGGTGAAGATGGAGCATGGGGAGTAACCAATCCACCACAGGAATACAATTGGGGTGGTTCTTATATTCATGCAGCAACTGGTACCGATAATGTAGAACATGTAAAAGACATTATTCTTTCCCTCACTGCTAATAAAGATAATTTATTAAAGATTTCAAAAGATTATCTTGACTTTACAAATACCGTAAGTGGAATGCAGGAAGTAGCAGATAATGATGAAGAATTTGCATCAGACTTCCTTGGTGGACAGAATGCATACAAATATTTTGCACCAGTTGCAGAAAATATTAAAATGGCTCCTCTTTCCTCCTATGATCAAGGATGTGTAGAATTGATTCAGAATTCATTCGGAGATTATTTCCAGGGAAATATCGATTTTGACAGAGCAAAAGAAAATTTTGAGATAGCCATTCAGGAACGTTATCCTGACATTACAGAAGTTCAATGGCCAGAATAAAAGGATACATAAAATGCCGTATTATAAAATTGGCTAATATGTTGATTTTTATGGAAAGGGGTTATCATTTATGAAAAAAAAGCGCAAAAGTGTCAGCTATGCTAAATGGGGATACATATTTATTCTTCCATTTTTCGTATGTTTTTTTATTTTTTCATTCATTCCTTTGATTGACACGATTCGATACAGCTTTTTTGAGTATTATCGATCTGGAATTAAAGAAATAGGTCCTAAATTCATTGGATTAGAAAATTATATCAGCCTTTTGAAATCAGATATGCTGAAATATGCAGGCAACACATTGATTTTATGGGTAATTGGATTTGTTCCGCAGATTGTGGTTGCATTACTTCTTGCAAACTGGTTTACAGATATTCGTTTGAAAATTCATGGTAAACAGTTTTTCAAAGTTATTATTTATCTGCCAAATCTAATCATGGCATCTGCATTCGCAATGTTATTCTTTGCAATGTTTTCTACCAATGGACCAATTAATTCAATTTTAACTTCAGTAGGATGGATTAAGGAACCAATTGATTTTCTTGGATCCGTATTTGGAACTAGATCATTAGTTGGATTGATGAACTTTTTGATGTGGTTTGGAAATACAACGATTATGCTTATGGCTGCGATAATGGGTATTAGTCCAGATATATTTGAAGCATGTGAGTTGGATGGATGTACTAGTAGTAAGCGATTCTTCTACATTACGCTTCCATTGATCAGACCAATTTTGGCATATACTCTGATTACATCTATTATTGGTGGTTTACAGATGTTCGATGTACCTCAAATCCTTACAAATGGTCAAGGAAATCCAGATCGTACTTCAATGACTTTGATTATGTTCTTGAATAGCCATTTGAAGAGTAGAAACTATGGTATGGCAGGTGCATTATCCGTATACTTATTTATTGTAAGTGCAATTCTCTGTTTCTTTGTATATAAGATGACAAATGGAAATAATGGAGAACATTCTAAGAAAGTAACGAAAAAAGGCAAATAAAGGAGGAGATGGACGATGAAATCAAAAAAACCAAAACATGTACAGAGTATTTTAGCTCATGTAGTACTTATTATTTTATCATTTTTATGTCTGTTTTTCTTCTATATACTGATCGTTAATTCAACACGGTCTCATGGAGATTTGCAGAAAGGATTTTCGGCTATTCCAGGGACATACCTTTTGGAAAATTTAAAAAATGTTGCTAATGATGGAAGTTTTCCAATGTTTAGAGGAATTGTGAATAGTTTAATTGTATCAGGATGCTCTGCTGCACTTTGTACATATTTTTCATCATTGACAGCATATGGTTTGTATGCATATGATTTTAAAGCGAAAAAAGCAGCGTTTACGTTTATTATGGCCATTCTAGTTATGCCAACTCAAGTTACGGCGATGGGATTCTTGCGTTTGGTTACGAATATGGGTATGTATGATTCGTTACTGCCATTGATTATACCTTCGATTGCATCTCCTGCTATCTTCTACTTTATGTATAGCTACTTACAGTCATCTCTCCCGCTATCTTTGGTAGAAGCAGCAAGAATTGATGGTTCTGGAGAATTTATGACGTTTAATAGAGTGGTACTTCCAATTATGAAACCTGCTATTGCAGTACAGGCTATTTTCTCATTTGTTGGTTCATGGAATAATTACTTTGTTCCAGCTCTTGTAATTCAGTCGAAAGAAAAGATGACCGTTCCAATTTTGATTGCTACACTTCGAGGTGCAGATTATATGAATTTTGACATGGGAAAAATTTATACGATGATTACGGTTGCAATTATACCAATTATTATTGTGTACCTTATTCTTTCTAAGTATATTATAGCAGGAGTGACACTTGGCGGTGTTAAGGAATAAAAAAGCTATGCTATGATAAAAACTGTCATAGAAAGTCCCCATTTAATTGGAGAAAAACTATGACAGTTTTTTTATTCTATTTGGAATTTTATAAAGAGGAGAATATATTATGTTAAAAGAATGGAAACATAGTGGCAGTAAGACTGCGGCATTATCAGCTCGTGAACGGGAACACCAATGCCTGGCGAGAAAAGTAGCAGTGGAGGGAATTGTCTTATTAAAAAATGAAGCAGTTCTTCCACTTAATATATCTGATCCAGTCGCAATATTTGGAAATGGTGCAGAAAAAACGGTAAAAGGAGGAATCGGTTCGGGAGATGTCAATAATCGAAGAAATGTATCCATTTACCAAGGAATGAAAGAAGCTGGAGCTATCATTACAAGTGAAAACTGGATACAAGATTATGAGAAACGTTATGAAGATGCCAGACAACAGTGGAAAGAGAAGGTTTTAGAAGAAGCCAAAAAGCTAGAAAATCCATTTGATGCATATGCGGCGAATCCGTTTGATTTTCCAGAAGGACGTCAAATTATAGAGAAGGATTTAGAAGGGGCTTTATCAATAATATATGTTATTAGCAGAATTTCAGGCGAGGGAAAGGATCGAAAACTGGAAAAGGGAGATTACTACTTGAGTTTGAAAGAAAGAGAGGATATCCATTATCTTAATTCATATGGAATTCCAATGATTTTGATTATAAATGCTGGGGGACCAGTTGAAATTACGGATATTCTTCGGGAAGCAGAAAATATTTGTGCTGTTTTGAATATTTCTCAACCAGGTCAGGAAGGAGGATATGCCGTTGCAGACATCCTTTATGGAAAAGCTGTACCAGAAGGAAAGCTGACGGCAACGTGGGCTAGAAGATATGAAGATTATCCTTTTGCTTCAAATTACAGTTATCTTAATGGCGATTTAGAAAAGGAAGAGTATGGAGAAGAGATCTACGTCGGGTATCGGTATTTTGACAGTTTTGGTGTGGAGCCACTGTTTCCATTTGGGTATGGTCTTTCTTATACATCCTTTAAAATAGATTTCCAGGAATTACAAATAAAAGAACATTCCATGCAGCTAACGGTTTTGGTGGAAAATACAGGAGAGAAGTTTGCTGGAAGAGAAGTAGTGCAGGTTTATGCGACGCTTCCACAAAGCGGAATGACAAAAGAGTACCAGAGACTGATAGGTTTTGCAAAAACTGATTTGCTACAGCCAGGAGAGAGTGAAACTATTTCGATACAGATTCATCAGAAACAACTGGCAGTCTTTTCGGAAACACAGCAGGAGTGGCGAGTAGAAAAAGGAATTTATGGAATATGGATTGGGAATAGTTCTGCTGCTACAAAGCTGTCTGCCTTTATTAACGTTTCTGAAGATAGTATTATTGAAAAAACGCATAAGATTTGTATACAGAAAGAAAATTTTGAAAGACTAGCGTCTGCTCAATATGCGGTAGAACAGGAAGGATTATGGTTGGAGGAAGGAAAACAATGTAACGTACCAGTATATGAATTTCTGCCACATATGGAGCAGAAAAAACCATATAAAGAACCTGTTGAATGTAGCTATCCAGTAGAAGAATTGATTCCGCTTTTATACGGAAATATAACCGTTGGTACGAGTACACTTGGTTCATCTGGCGTTCGTGTGCCAGGTTCTGCGGGTGAAACTACAGAAGCGTTAGAAGAAAAATATGGGATTCGTTCGCTGATTATGGCAGATGGACCAGCTGGATTGCGGCTTAGACAGAGTTATCAAGTGGATAAAGAGCATGATACCGTTTACGGTACTGGAGTATTGGGGTCATTGGAAAATGGATTTTTAATTCCATTAGAAAATCACGAAAATGCAGATACGTATTATCAATATTGTACGGCATTTCCAGTCGGCACTGCGTTAGCACAAACATGGGATATGGCGTTAGTCAAGAAATTTGGACAGGCCATTGCAGAGGAAATGAAGGAATTCCAAGTAGATCTTTGGTTGGCTCCAGGGATGAATATACAGAGAAACCCTCTTTGTGGCCGAAACTTTGAATATTTTTCGGAAGATCCATTATTATCAGGGATGATGGCTGTGGCTGTCACACAGGGAGTCCAAAGCCAGTCTGGATGCGGTGTTACAATCAAACATTTTTCTTGCAACAATCAAGAAGACAACCGTATGGGAGTAAATGTATGTATATCGGAACGGACGTTGCGTGAGATATATTTGCGAGGTTTTGAAATTGCTGTAAAAAACAGTGCGCCTCAAGCGATAATGACTTCCTATAATTTGATTAATGGAGTTCATTCTGCAAATAGCAGAGATTTATGTACGGTAGTTGCTCGAGAAGAATGGGGATTTGAGGGCGTTATTATGTCAGACTGGAATACGACAGTTCCAGAAGATGGAAGTATTCCATGGAAATGCGTGGCTGCTGGTAATGATATGATTATGCCTGGAAATATTTGTGATGATGAAAATATTCGGAAAGCATATGAAGAAGGAAAACTTTCTGAAAAAGACATTCGTGCATGTGCAAGCAGAATCATTGCAATGATAAAAAAAATATCTGATTTTAGTTAATAAATAATAGTAAAGTTTCAAGAAGCTAAAAAAGAATAGCACTCTGATCAGTTCTTATAGTTGAGCAATAATCAGAGTGCTATTTTCTACTTCATAGGAAATACTGTTAAAAAAGCTTTTTCTTTTTAAAAGAAATTAAGAAACATATTTCTCCAATGTTTTTTGTACTGCACCTGGGCCTGCAATGAATTCTGTGAAGTATTGGCAAACTTTTTCTGCCATACCAATTTCATAAAGGTCTACACCGAAAATTTTCTTATTTTCTAAGATTGGTTTTAATACCGTTGCTGCATCCACAGTATCACCTAATTGAATGTCCTTCACATATAGGCATACGGTATCTAATAATGGGTCGGAGCTTAACGTGAATGCTTTGCCTTGATCGTCAACTGCCATCAGATAACGGCACCATCCTGCAAATACAAGTGGAATTAATTTTAAATCGTTGACATTCAAACGATCAGAAGCTTCATATGCTTTGATTGTCTCACCGAAACGAATCGCTAATTTTTGAGAAGTATCGGTTGCGATTCTCTGAGGAGTATCTGGCATAAATGGATTTGGAATACGTACATTTAATACTTGATCAATGAATGTCTTTGGATCAAGGATGCCTGGGTTAATTACAACTGGAAGTCCTTCTTTGTATCCAATGCCTTCTACTAATTTCTTAAGGACAGGATTTTTCATTTCCTTGGAAATTAAATCATAGTCTAATAAGCATCCAAATATCGCCAATGCAGTATGGAGTGGATTTAAACAGGTACATACTTTCATTTTTTCCACTTTATCCACTGTTTCACGAGTAGTGAACATGAGGCCGCCTTTTTCCAGCTCTGGTCTTCCATTTGGAAATGCGTCTTCGATAACGAGGTATTCACATTCTTCTGCATTTACGAATGGAGCAACATAGGTGTTTTTCGATGTAACGACAGGATCTAATTCTTCTACGCCATCCTTTGCTAAAATATCTCGAACGGAAGGATCTGGTCTTGGGGTAATTTTATCAATCATTGTCCAAGGGAATGAAACTTTCTTTGGATCATTGATGTAAGCATGAAATCCTTCTTTTACAAGCGCTGATTCTTCCCACTGCTTTGCAAATGCTTCGACTGCTTCATAAAGTTTCGTTCCATTATGAGAGCAGTTATCCATACTAACCATTGCAATTGGTTTCTCTCCAGACAGGAAACGTGTATATAATAGAGAAACTACTTTTCCAATATAACTTTCTGGTTTTTCAGGCCCATTTTTCATATCTGCCTGTACAGAAGGAAGCATTTCTCCACGGCCATTTACGAGACTATAACCTTTTTCCGTTATTGTGAAACTTACCATTTGAAGCGAATCGTTTTCAAAAATTTCTTTTAAACGTGTAAAATCGGTTTTATTTTCACTGTCAACGGTGACAGATTCCACAACACTGCCAACGACTGTTTTATCGACAGTACCATCTGCTTTTAATGTTACGACAATACCATAATCGTCATGAGGCTTATACATTTTCTCAATGATTTCATAGTCGAATCCTTCTGCTACAATTAATCCACGATCCAATACCCCATCATTTAATAAGTTCTGAACAACATTCGCTTGGAATGCACGAAAGATATTTCCAGCGCCGAAATGAACCCAGAATGGATGCTCTTTTGTGTTTTTTGTAATTGCTGTACGATCAAATTGAGGCAGAGCAAATCCAGCGTCTTCCCAAATTTTTGTATCTTTTAACCCAACTTCATTTAATTTCATTCTTATTTCCTCCATGTTTTATTTAGGAAGCCTTTTGACAAAGAAGTTTTATCTTAAAACCTTCTCCAATTTATTTTTAATCTTTATCAAAAGGCTGAATTCGTTACTGGTTACTTTTTACAATTGCTTCCCAAAGACCATTTAAGTAAGTTGCACCTAAAGCACGGTCGTAAAGTCCGTATCCAGGCATTGCGACTTCATCCCAAATCATTCTTCCATGGTCTGGACGAATTGGTCCATCGAATCCGATATCGTATAATGCTTTCATAATTTCATACATATCAAAGTTTCCATCGGAAGACAAGTGAGCAGCTTCTTCAAAGTCGGTTGGACTATTAAATTTCAAGTTTCTAACATGAGCAAAATGAATTCTTCCCTTTAAAGAGCGAATCATATCTGGCAAATCATTTTGTAAATTGGTTCCATAAGAGCCAGAGCAGAATGTAACTCCATTATGTGGATTATCAACCATCTTCATCATACGTAAAATATTATCCTTATTAATGATAATACGAGGAAGACCGAATACGCTCCATGCAGGATCATCTGGATGAATTGCCATATTGATGTCGTATTTATCGCAAGTTGGCATAATTCTTTCCAAGAAATATTTTAAATTAGCAAATAATTTTTCATCATCCACATCTTTGTACATAGCAAATAATTCTTTGATTTTTGCCATTCGTTCTGGTTCCCATCCTGGCATAATCGTTCCGTTCATATCGCCAGAAATGGAATTGAACATATCTTCAGGATTTAAATTATCAACGGCTTCTTGTGTGTAAGCCAAAACGGTAGATCCATCTGGTCTTACTCTTGCCAGTTCGGTACGAGTCCAGTCAAATACTGGCATAAAATTGTAACATACTAAATGAATATCTTCTTTTCCTAAATTTTCTAATGTAGTGATATAATTATCAATGTATTGATCACGATCAGGAGTTCCCACTTTAATTGCATCATGAACGTTAACACTTTCAATTCCAGAAATATGAAGACCTGCTGCAGCAACTTCTTCTTTTAATGCACGAATTGCTTCTCTGCTCCATACATCTCCAGGGGATGTATCATACAATGTTGTGATAACTCCAGTTACACCAGGAATCTGTCTGATTTGTTTTAATGTTACTGTGTCAAATTTGGAACCATACCATCTTAATGTCATTTCCATAAACGTTACCTCTCTTTATTGAATTTTGGATTACAAAATCTGTAGTTGGGTCATTGCTTAAGTAAGAAAGATTTTGTATTTGTTTGTTGTTACTTTTATTATACCCAATTAATAAAAATATCCAATTGGAAGAGTTGTTGTATATATTGCAAAAGTTGCTAGTTTTGGATATAATAAGAAAAAATAGAGAAAAACAAAAAGAATAATCGTGCAAAATAACGGAATGAAATGAACATAATGTTGCAAGAAATGGCAAAAATGCATGAACAATTCCAAGAATAAAAAACCGTTGTTTATGAAAAGGAAATATTTTCAAAAAATAAGAAAGAAAGGGTGCGAAATATTGTGAAAAAAAAGCTTCAAACGGAATTTAATCGCCGTCAATATATGGTGGAAAAAGATTTTGAGCTTTATTATTACAGTGATACAAAATTAGATCCTGTAAGAACTCATAAACATGATTGTTATGAATTTTACTTTTTTATGGAAGGAGATATTGAAATCTCAATTAATGAAACACGATACAAAGTGAATTCAGGAGATATTATATTATTACCTCCAAACACAAATCATTATCCACATTTTTTAAGTTGGAAAAAGCCATATCGCAGATTTGTGCTTTGGATTAGTATGGATTATTGCAATGATCTTATAAAACAAAGTGTAGATTATGGATATTTAATGCAGTATGTAGTAATTCATAAAGAATATATTTTTCACAATGATACGATTGCATTTAATACAATTACATCAATGCTGTTTCGATTAATACAAGAAATAAAAAGCAATCGGTTTGGCAAACAGGCAGAAATCCTATTACAGTTAAATTCTTTGATTTTACACTTAAACCGAATTGTTTATGAGAGGAAGAATAAAAAAAATCCTCAAATTGAGCGAGCACTTTATTTAAATCTATGTGATTTTATTGAAGATCATTTAGAAGAAGATTTGTCGTTAGAGCGAATGGCGAAAGAATTTTTTGTGAGTAAATATCATATTTCCCATGTATTTAAAGAGAAAATGGGGATATCCATTCATCAATATATAACAAAAAAAAGACTAAAAGTATGTCAAGATGCCATATTAGGAGAAAACAGTATTAGTAAAGTTTATGAACAATATGGATTTTCCGATTATTCTAGTTTTTATCGAGCATTTAAGAAAGAGTATGGAATTTCTCCCAAGGACTATAAAGATATGTATTTATCATTAGAAGCAGAAAAGAGCAGAACGATGGAACAAACTCAAAGTGATTCAATGATATAAAAACGGATTACTGAAATAAAATAAAACACGGTTTTAGCAGCAGTAGTAGCTAATAGAACCATGTTTTATGCTTCTAGGGTTTAACCTTAAGCTAATAGTATATAGAAAGTCTCCTGAATAAAAGAAAGGATGCACTTCGAAGCAAAATAGCTGGTGAACAGAAGTCCTTAGAATTTTTACTAATTACAGAGGAAGCAATCTATTTAGAAAGTGGAATGGTAATTCCAATTTTAAATAATAATTGTTCAGGGTAAATATCCATTGTTCCATGATAACGGTTTAAAATGTCACGAACGGATTCAATACCAATACCGAACCGTGAGTAAGTCCTATTTTTTTGGGAAATGAACCGATCATTTTGCTTTTCTAATCGGCCATTGTATGTATTTTCAATTAATAGAAAGAAAGTAAATTTATTTTCGTGAGTTTTCAATGTAATACTGCGTATTGAATTAGATTGTCTAAGACAGGCTTCAATTGCATTTTCTAGTAAGTTTCCTAAAATAGAACATAGTTCTATGTCGGAAAGAGGAAGATTTTCTGGAATTGCAATTTGGAGGGATATTTCTATTTGATTTTCTTTGGCAAAACTATAATAATAGCGCAAAAGGGCATCCACAGTAGGATGGTTGCAAAAAAGGATTGGAGTAGTCAGAATACTTGTTTGAATCCAAGAATCCATCTCCTTGAGATAATTCTGTATATTTTCATCGTTGTTTTCTTGAGCAATTGTGTTAAGGACACGTAAATGGTGGCGAAGGTCGTGATTTAATTTGCGGTTTGATTCAATTTGTTCCTGAATTTGTTGGGAATAACTTACCTGCATTGCCAATTGCTTTGACGTTTGACGGTTTTGTTCTGCAAAGAGGATTCCATAAGAATAGCCTTGTACCATCTCGCTCCATAATGTATAGCCAATCGCAAAAACAAAAATTAGGCTGCCCCATTCTGCAAACCAACCGCCGTAAATTGGTTCATAATCGGGCAGTAATCGGTCCCAAAGAAATGCAGATCCATAAAAAATGGATGCATCGATTAGAGGGAAGGTCTTCTTTTCTTGCTTAAAAATAGAAAAGAATGTTGTAATAAGAAGATAGACCGCAATGATCGCTTTGAATATGACTAAGATCCAAGAAAATTGCTGAATAAACGGTATTGTGAGAAAACTAGAAAAAAGGCCATAAAAAAGCGAAAAACCAGCAAATAAAACACAGATGCTATTACTAATGAAAGCAAATCGCTTAGGTATATTACAAATTCGATTTTGTAATATAATAATCAGTAATGTTGTGATATAGATAAAGAAAATTTCAAGTCCGTACCATGGAAAAATGGGCAAGGCAAATAAGGAATGTACCAGTATATAACTATGAGAGATTCCAGTACAAGTACAGAGTAGAGCAAATAGCCAAGAGGATGGATGTTTTGTATAAATACCAAAATAAATGGCTAATAATCCAATAATAAGAGAACTGGTACAAATGATCACAGATACAGATAATCGAATAAAACGTGTGATATTTAAAGCAAGCGTACTTCCAAAAGCTGGAGGATAAACAAGTCCGCTGTAAAAATGAGAATAATCGCTGACCGCTAATAAAATAGTAGTCATACCAGCAGCTTTAAATGTAATCATACGATTTTGTGTCAATGGTTCATAGGATTCGGGATCTGGATTTCCTACTTCAAGCAGTAATGTTTCATCAATATAAAGACGATAGGCAGAGTAAATTTCTGGTAATTCTAACGAGTAAGAAGCTTCTGTATTGGGTAAAAACAGATGAAGAACGTAGCTTCCACAGCCATGTGGAGTAATATTGTAGTTAGATACAAAGTTTGTTTGCTCTCCGATATCTCGATATACCATATATTTGGATGAACCAGCCTGTGTAAGATCCTTTGGAGTGAGAAGTTCATCTGGATAAAAACACCATCCTCTGCATAAAAATCGCAGAGGATCATTTTCAATATCTTCATTCGTAAGAACAAGTATACCGTTGGCAGGTTGCGAAGTGCTATAAGTATATTTATTATCAAAAAAGTGGAGAAAAAGGAAAAATAAAGAAGATAATGCAAGGATTAAAAAAATTTTCATATAAAATTTTAAAGAAGTCATCATAATTTTATTTCCTCCTTTTTTTCACAATAAATGATATGATAACAAATAGAAACAAAATAATAGAAAAAAATAAAACCAATCGTTTGTTCTGATAAGAAGCATTTGCAGCCTCTGTTTCGATGATTTTAGATTCTACTTTAGACTCTGAATTATCTGAACTGCTCAAAGTGGAAGTTTCATTAATTGTAAAGGTTCCTGTCCGATTAGAAGTAAAAGTGAGAATAGATTTTTTAGAATCATAGCTCTGTACAGGAATGGTTTCACCAGAAGAATGGGAAATAGAAAACTGACTATCTTTTGAGGTAGCTTGATAAGGGATCTTATAGCAAATCTGTGGCAGCTCATTGACAGAGTAATCATTGATCCAAAATAAAAATCGAAAAGAATAATTCCCCAATCGTTCAATCGTAATTTGGAGTTCATCAGATTGTTGAATATTATAAGTGGATAAGGAATTTTCCTGTAATGTGACAGTAATATTTTGTTTCGAAAATACAGCAGTTCCATGCCCGCTGTGAAGCATAAGTAGAATGCGGCTGCCAGAAATAAGATCTGTCGTTTCACCAAATTTCTCAATAAATTCAGAACTAGAATAAGGACTGGAATCTAATTCTGTTGGATGGGAAGGATTTGGTATAGAAGAAAACGAAGCGGATTCCATTTTCTCAGGTATTGTTTGAGTAATATCTGAGAGAGACTGAGAAATAGAACTAGATTCTGTCACTACGGAATCACTGTTTTGCATAGGTTCGGTTGAATTGGGAATAGAACTTGTTTCAGAGGGCAGTTCCTGAAGCGATGAATCTTCAACTTCTGGAACGTTGGTAGTGTCGGCAATGGAACTCGACTCCAAAGAGGGTATAAATTCTCCCGAGGAAGAAGCAGTAGTATCGGAAGTTGGAGCCGTTGTAGTTTCCTCATTGGTAGGATGAGAATTAGAATCAGAGATTGTAGGAGCAGGTTGTTCATAATCAGGAAGGTGATTGCCAAGGCCATCTCCTCCATCTCGGTCTCCTCCCATATATTCATATAACTTCTCGGAATCTTCAGCCCTGATTTTATAAGG
>DVHN01000050.1 GCA_018712075.1 Candidatus Fimimorpha faecalis | reverse complement strand
TCCTCCTACCAAAATAAATATTTCGCTTTATGGGGCTTCAGAAGAGACATATATAAAATTATGTGGCATTGCTGCAAAGAGTAGAGTTACAGAAAATATTAGAAAGTTAAAACAGATCGGGATTTCTTTTCGTACCATTATGACTGTAACTCCGTATAATTGTATGGACATGGAAAAGATATATGAATTCAGTAAAGAGGAAAATACGACTTTGAAAATTGGTACTTATACATTTCCTCCAATTCGTCAAGAAGAACAAGTTTGTGGAGAAGATATAGAACGCTTTTCAGCTAAAGAAGCAGGAAGAAATCGAATTAGATGGGAGCAATTGCTTTATTCAAAGGATGGATTTCGTCAGAAGGCGTATAAAAAAATTAGTGAATGTGAAGAAATAAGAAGAATAAGTGAGAAAAGAAACGAAAAAGAAGGTTCAGGAATTTTATGTCAAGCTGGAAGAAGTGCTTATTGGATTACTTGGGATGGAAAAATGCGTCCCTGTGGACTTATGACTTATCCAGAAGTGAATATTCTTGAAGAAGGATTTGAAACAGCATGGAGACAAATTCATACTATGACTAAGGAAATTCGCCTTCCAAAAGAATGTTCTAATTGTGAAAATAAAAAAATTTGTAGAGTTTGTGCGGCTATGTGTCAAGCTGAAACAGGTCGTTTTGATAAACGTCCAGAGTATGTATGCAAAATGGCGGAGGAAATGAAGAAAAGGTATTTGGAAGAAGTATTAGCAGATAAACCCCAGTAATAAAAATTTGTATATAGATTTATATTAGTTTGTAAAAATGTTATAAAAAATTAATTAATAAAAACTTCAGCATAATAATTTTGTTTGGACAGGTAAAAGTATCAAATAAAATAATATGATTTGTTGGAGTTTTTTGCCTGTTGAATTATTTGTAAAATAAAAGGAGTAATAAAATTTATGAAGAAAAAGATATCCATTGGAATTGGATTGTTATGTCTTGTTTTGCTTGTTGTCGTAGGTATTTTTTTGGGTAAGAAGATACAGGATAAGAATGCGACTGTTTCGGGTGATGTGGCGGCTCCAGGGCAGAAGGAGGAGATGCAGCAGTTGTTTCCTTATGAAGTAGCAGAAGGAGTTTATGTGATGTCGGCAGAGTCCTATTCTGGAGCGTTTGTTGAAGATGGTTCAGATCGAGAGGTTGAAACTATATGGCAGATTAAAATAGAGAATACAACGGGAAGGGATATTCAGTTTTTGCGGGTTCGTGCCAATTTAGGTGGTGAAGAAGCTGTTTTTGATGTTTCGACGCTGATTGCTGGAAGTAGTGCAGTGGTATTGGAAACTAATGCGCTTGCATGGAAGAGTGGTGTGGAGCAGATGTCGTTTACAGCGGAAAATTTGGCGTATTTCCAATATGAGCGGACGATTTTTCCTGAAGTTTTCAGCTTGAGTGTAACGGATCAAACGTTGCGACTGGAAAATATTTCAGAAAATGATGTTTCTGGAGATGTCTATGTTTATTATAAAAATATGGAAGAGGATGTTTTTATAGGAGGAATTACTTACCGTGTGAAGTTTTCTGGAGGGATTCGGGCAGGTGAAGCTTTGACAGAGCAGGCGAGTCATTATCAGAGCGAGAAGAGTAAGGTATTATTTATTACATATGCACAATGAGATTTTAGAAAGTGAGGAATGAATTATGTACGTTTCAAAGGATTTTATTGTAAGAGAAATTGCTGGTGATTATATTGTTGTCCCTACTGGAGAAGAAGCATTAAAGTTTAATGGTTTGATTACATTGAACGAGGTAGGGGCTTTTTTGTGGAAAAAATTGGAAGAAGATATTGAGTTGGAGGCATTGGTGGAAGCAGTCTGTGAAGAATATGAAGTAGAGAGAGCAACTGCATTGTTGGATGTTGAGGAATTTTTGCAAATTCTTCGAGAGCATGAAATGCTGTTGGGGCAGAAGTAATTCTGGATGCGTATGATTAGGAAAATACAGGAAAAGATTCGCTCTGGAATGCTTCGGGAATTATGGCTGGAGTATCGGTGGATGGGAAAGTATGCTAGGCGGTACTGGAAGGATATTGTATTTTTTATGGTAACGGGAGTTTTTACCACATTACTGAGTTTAGGAAGTAGTGTGGCTTCCAAGTATTTGATTGATGCAGTGACGCAGTATCGATACAGACAGTTGTTATTTATGGGAAGTTTGATTGTAATTGCAGGAGTTACTAGGATTGGATTGAATGCAGTCTGGAGTCGAATTTCGATGAAGATTAATCTGAAAGTAAATAATGAAATGCTGTCAGATATTTATAATGATATTTTAAGTACGGACTGGGAGGCGATGAATCGATTTCATACAGGAGATTTATTGAATCGTGTGAATGGAGATATTATGACGGTGTCCTCCAGTATTTTGAACTGGATGCCGTCGGTAATTATAAAGTTTGTTCATTTTACGGGCAGTTTTTTCATTCTTTTATACTACGATTGGATTATGGGATTGATTGCGTTATTGAGCGCACCAGTCACGGTTGGATTATCCCGTGTTTTTCTTCGCCGTATGCGAGACTTTAATAAGAAAATGCGGGAGATGAGCAGTAAACGAATGGGATTTACGCAGGAGTCGTTTCAAAATATTATGTCCATTAAGGCATTTCACCTAAATGATTTATTTAGCAATCGTTTGGATCGTGTGCAGCAAGAATATGTAGATATGTCGTTGGATTATAATAAGTTTTCGATTATTACTTCTTCCATTATGTCTGTGGTAGGTTTGATTGTTTCATGCAGTTGTATGGGATGGGGTGTGTATCGGTTGTGGACGGGTTATATTACGTATGGAACGATGACATTATTCCTTCAAATGTCGAGCACATTATCTTCCGATTTTTCCGCACTTGTAAAATCGGTTCCATCGGCAATCGCAGCGGCGACTTCTGCAGGTAGAATTATGGAGCTTACAGAGTTGCCGAGAGAAGAAAATGGAAATGACGAAAGAATTCAGAGAATCAAAGAGCAGGCTGGATATGGGTTGAAAATTGAATTGAATGATGTTATGTTCTGTTATCAAGCCGAAAAAGAGGTGTTCCATGGTTGTAATTTTACTGCAAAGTCGGGAGAAATCGTGGCTTTAATTGGAGAATCTGGAGCTGGAAAGACGACGATGATGCGTTTATTGTTAGGAATGATACGAACAACAGGAGGACGTGCTGTCATCCAGGATCAAAACGGTGAAGAAGAAGTATTGAGTGCTGGGACACGACAGTTTTTTTCTTATGTTCCGCAGGAAAATACGATTTTCTCTGGTACGATTGCCGATAATTTGCGAATGGTGGCATTGGATGCCACAGAGGAAGAACTAGTGGAAGCGTTAAAAGTTGCATGTGCCTATGAATTTGTACAGCAGCTTCCAGAGGGAATCTACAGTACGGTTGGAGAAAAAGGGCTTGGACTTTCACAGGGGCAGTCACAGCGTTTGGCGATTGCCAGGGCAGTATTAAAAAAGGCACCTGTAATTCTATTGGATGAAGCGACTTCTGCGTTGGATATGGAGACAGAAAAACGAGTACTGCAAAATTTAATGCGTGCTGTAAAAAATGGAATTTGTATTCTCACAACGCATCGGCCAGCCGTGCTTCAAATTTGTAGTAAAATATATCAAATTGAACATGGAAATGTAAGGAAGTTGGATCATTCCACTACTACGTTTAAAAACTTCTCAGAAGAGGATTTCCCAGAAGAATCGGAGACGGTGTAGGACAGGGTATAAGTTCCTGATGTAGAAGTATCTACATGTCCTGTTATTGTAATTGCGTCAGGAAGTAAATGACCGTCTGAATCCATTGCAATTTGTACATAGTAGTATGGATCAAATGGAGCATTTCGAGCTAATTTAATGGTTGTGGCGGATAAAGCGAGATAAGGTTTTTTTAGCTGTAAGCTTAGGTCCGCTTTAGCTACGGCAGTATCTAGGAACCGATTTTCTATTTGGAAGGTAACATGGAGGGTGAGTGGATTCTCTGTATCATGTGTCCATTCACAAGTGACAGAGCTAGAAATATCATTGTCGTATCCATCCAATGCTTTTAACGCATCTGCTTTCGATAAATAGGTAGCCATACTGTTTAAATTGTCTTCGGAAATAGAAGGCAATGATTCTGATAATTGGATAGATGGTCCTTTGTAATCTTTTAATTTTAGTGTACGGGAGCTGGAAATAGATTCTCCAGTCGGAGTAGTAACGGTGTATAAAATTTCTTTTTGGTTTTTGCCTCGTACGGACTGAATGGTGGAAAAAACTTCTGTTTCCACAGGAATATTTTCTTCATCGGTAACGGTTACTCCAATCATAGGGTCAAAACGCTCGCTTCCGTCATAAACGAGTTCTTCTGGATCAAAGACAATGTTCCAGTCAGAAGATTCGGAAATGATGCTGGAAACTTGCGTATCATGGGAAACGGCAGGATCAGACAGAGATGGAATCGTTCCAGTTAATAAAAGGAAAATATAAAAAACTGCCAAAAATGATACAATGATTTTTAAGATTGTTTTCGTATGAATAAAATTGAAATGCATTGTTTTCCTCCAAATAAATAAGATGTTTTTATTATAACATGGGGAGGAAAATTTGAGTAGTTGTTTTATACTTTGAAAAACGGGAGGTTTGTTATGGTAGATATACATACTCATATATTGCCAGGAGTAGATGATGGTTCAGATTGTTTTACAGAGTCGGTACAAATGGTTGAGATGGCATATGAAACAGGGGTGGATCGAATCATTGTAACGCCACATTGCAATCAGAGAGGACGATATGAGAATTATATGTCGCAGAAATTGAAGCAATTATTTGATCAATTAAAAGAGCGGATAAAGGAAGAGGGAATTCCTGTTGAACTATTTTTAGGAATGGAGATTATGGCTTCGCAGGATCTTATTTCACTCATTGAAAAACAACAGGTAGTATCGTTAAATGCTTCCCGCTACTATTTGATTGAATTTTCATTTGATACAGAAATTAGTTGGATGAATCGAATGCTTCAGTCAGTATTGGAGATTGGAAAGATTCCAGTTATTGCACATCCAGAACGATATTTTGAGGTGCAGAAATTTCCCGATATCGTGCAGGAATGGAAAAGAAGAGGAATTATAATACAGCTTAATAAAGGAAGTGTTTTCGGTGCATTTGGAAGAAGATGTAAGAAGGCTGCAAAGTATTTAATGAAAAATGATTGGATTCACTGTATTGCAAGTGACGCCCATAGTCCTTATATGAGAACTACAAGTATGGAGGAATTGCAGGACTATTTATTGGATCGGTATTCCTATCAGAAGATGGAGGAATGGATGACAAAAAATCCAAATGCAATCATTGAGAATAAGTTAATCGAAGGGTTGTAACGGTAAAATAGAAAAAGAAAGAGGAAATAACTGTGATCAGAAGATGGAAATTACTTTGTATTATATTTTTTATTGGAGTACTGGCGGTATTTTTCCTGTATCGAGTGGATAGGCAGAATCATCGTGATTCGGATGCTCCTAAAATTACAATGGAAGAGAAAGAAATAAAAGTGAAGGTCTCAGAAGAAGAGGAGGCATTTTTAGACGGAATTACAGCAGAGGATGTGCAAGATGGGGATGTTACAGATTCTTTATTGGTAGAGAAATTGTCATCTTTTGTGGAAAAAGGAACGAGAACGGCAACAATTGCTGCATTTGATAAGGATAATCATGTTAGTAAGGCAATGAGAACGATTGTTTATACCGATTATGAATCGCCCCAATTTCATTTAAGTGAACCGCTGCGTTTTCCAGTAGGAACCTCTCTGTTTTTACAGAATATATCGGTTACGGATTGTTTGGATGGAGATTTAACGGATAAAATTAAGATTTTGTCCGATGAAACGGTGGATGAGGATCGTGCAGGAGAATATAAGGTTCAGTTTTCTGTGACAAATAGCGCAGGTGATACAGTAACGATACCAGCTACTTTGGAGCTATATTCGACATCGGAAGAGCATGGACGACCGAAGATAATATTATCGGAATATTTAGTGAATATAGAGCAAGGTGATAAAATTGACCTTTGGGAATTTGTGGAAGAAATTCAAACTTCGGATGGAGATTATAAAAGAACAAAAAAAGGAGTATTGAACAATAAGGAAACAGAGGAGGTAATAAAAGAAAAAGATGTGGAAATAGAAGGAAAAGTTGACTGTGATACGCCAGGTGTTTATGAAGTAATGTTTACTTATACACATGGGAAAGACTCAGACGATACAGGGCATGTGAGGCTAATCGTAGTGGTGAATGAATAGGAGCGAAAAATATGCAAAAGTATAGAGATACAAACGAAATGGAATTAAAAATTGATATTAGAACGATGATAAAAGATGTTTTGCGGTATAGTTGGCTCATTGTAATTATGGCGATTAGCTTTAGCCTTATTGCTTATATGATAATTGATTCTAGTTATAAGCCAAAGTATACGAGCAGTACGACGTTTATTGTAACTGGAAAAGGATTGAATAATAGTATTTACGATAATTTATTGACAGCACAGGATATGACCAATCGTTTTAAGAACATTATAGACAGTAATATATTAAAAGAAAAAATAGCAGAAGTTCTTTCAATGGATTCCTTTGATGCAGAAGCGGAGGCAGAAATTGTACCTGAGACGAACTTAATGGTTCTACGGGTAACGGCCGATACTTCCAAGAAAGCATTTCAAATTTTGCAGGCAATTATGGAAAATTATACCGTTGTTTCGGATTATGTAGTTTCAAATGTGATATTGGAAGTGCTGGAGGAACCTCAGATACCAATGGCTGCAAGTAATGCCAATCAGGCGGAGGATATTGCTAAGAAGGCTTTTTGGATAAGTGGTGCAGCCGTACTGGCATTAATTTTATTTTTTTCTATGAAAAAGGATACAATCAAGAGTGAACAAGATTTTAGGGAAAAATTAGACATCCGATATTTAGGAACCATTTACCATGAAAGAAAACATAAAACTATTTTGTCTGCAATAAAAAGAGAACCCGTTAGCGTGTTAGTTACTAATCCAATCTTGAGCAGAAAATACGTCAATTCGGTTGAAATGACTGCTGCCAAAGTGAGAAATCGTATGGACTCAAAACGAATCAAGACAGTGATGGTTACAAGTATGATGGAAAATGAGGGAAAGTCTACGATTGTAGCTAATCTGGCCCTGGAATTTTCTAAGATGGGAAAAAAAGTATTATTGATTGACTTGGACTTGAGAAAACCTTCTCAACATGAGATTTTTAATAGAAAAGGGGAGTCATTTACTGGAATTGCAGAATGGTTAAAAAATAAAACAGATCCAGAAGAGAAAATGGTACAAATTCATAATAGCAATTTATTCGTTTTATTTAACTCTCAAACTTTTCGGAATTCACTGGAATTAATGGATTATTTGAGCTGGAAGAATTGGATAAAGAAAATGGAGCAGAAAATGGATTATATTTTGATCGATACTTCGCCAGTTGCTTTAGTATCGGATGGGGAGATCCTGGCTCATATTATAGAGAATACAATCTTAGTAGTTCGCTATGATACGATGCTGGCGGCAGACTTAAATGATGTTACGGATACGTTGAATGAGGCAGGAAGTAAGGTAATTGGAGGAATTTTCAATAATGCATATTCGGACTTATTAGAACGAATAGGAATGGAGCAATATGGAAGAAAAACAAGTTACTAGATTAGAACCTCATTTCAAGTATGTGGATACTGGACAGTATTTGACAGCTATTTGCCAAATTTTAAAAGATGGAAAAACAGCTGTAATTCCTGTATCAGGAGGAAGTATGATGCCATTTTTAGTAAGCGACCGTGATTTTGTAATGTTATCTGACATAGGGGATGGGATTCGAAAAGGGGATATTGCCTTATATCAAAGAAGGAATGGACAGTTTATTTTACATCGTGTCTGCAAGATAAAAAAGAAAAAATTATATTATATGATTGGTGATGCCCAAAATGTGATAGAAGGACCGATTATGGAAGAACAAATACGGGCAAAAGTTGTAAAAATAATGAGAAATGGAATCTGGATTTCAAAAACGTGTTTTTGGTGGTGGTTTTTTGAAGTAATTTGGATTCGCCTGATTCCAGTCAGAAAATATATATGGAGAGGATACCAATTATGGAAAACGATTTGGAGGAGATTGGAAAGGAAAAACGAAAATGAAGGAAGAATATAGAAAAGAAGCACAGCATGTTGAAGAAGCAATTGATATTTTTTACTTGTTTAATAATGCGTGGAAAGGAATTCGACAATTTTACTGGATTTTTTTAATTATAATCAGCATTAGTACAGCTGCTGGATATTATTATGCAAAAGAAAGTTATCGGCCTAATTATGAAGCGTATGCATCGTTTGCAGTAGATGCAGGAGTCAGTAGTTATAGCAGCAGTTATTATAACAGTACAACAATCAAACAATTGAGTGCAACGTTTCCATATATTTTAACAAGTGGTGCACTGAGACAGATTGTAATGAATGACTTAGGACTGGAAGAAATGAATGTAAGTATTACTGCATCTGCGGTTGAAGAGACGAATCTATTTCGAATTGAAACCTCAGGAAGAGATCCTGAACTTGTCTATGAAGTGCTGGAATCGGTTATTAAAAATTATCCAGAAGTAGCAGAATATATTATTGGAAGTACCAAATTAGTAATTGTAGATGACTCAGGAGTTCCAAAAGAGCCATCCAATCAACCGAATTTAAAGCGGATGGCGTTGAGTGGGTGTATGGCAGGTATTGTATTATCAGGAATTCTCTTGGCTATTTATGCATTGACGAGAAAGACAATATGTGGGGATGAAGATGTAAAGAAGATTATGCAGATTAAAGATTTGGGTACATTGCCTACAGTCAAGATGAAAAAACGCCGAAAAGATAAGAATATGGAAGTCAGCTTATTGAATCAGAAATTATCTCCATCGTTTATGGAAGGGATTCGTACTCTTCGTATTCGAGTTGATGCAAAATTACAAGAAATCTCTGCCAAAACAATCCTAATTAATAGTGCCGTTCAAGGAGAGGGAAAAACAACAGTGGCGATAAATTTAGCATTGGCTTGTGCGCTCAAGGGAGAAAAAGTGTTGTTAATTGATGCAGACTTGAGAAATCCTTCGGTTTCCCAAGTATTACATTTGGATACCAATAAGAAAGAAATTGCAGATGTATTGGAGGGAAGGTTATCTTGGAAATCGGCGTTGATTTCAGAAAAAGAAACGGGACTGCAAGTTTTAGCTGGAACATATCGGCGTGATAATAGTGCAAAGTTGATGGAATCGGATTGTATGAAGCGATTGCTGGAAGAGGCAAAAGAGCAGTTTGACTGTATAATTGTAGATGCGCCGCCTTGTACCGTGCTTTCCGATGCAATTATTTTGGCAAAGAAGTTAGATAGTGTCATTATGGTAATTCGTTATGATTATGCTAGGGTGAATCAAATCTTAAGGGGAAGTGAATCACTTGCAGACACAGGAATTTCTATGATTGGGTATGTACTAAATGCAGTAGAATCTGGTATAATGAGTTACGGATATTATGCATACCGATATGGATATTATCGTAAAGGCTATGGATATTATTCTAAAAATAATCAAAATGTAGAATTACATAAAAGTTCAGAAGAATAGTTTTTTATAAAACAGCAGGAGAGGAATATGAAAAAGCATTTTGCAGTTTTTGGTTTAATTTTGGTTACTGTTATTTGGGGAGGTGGCTTTGTCGCAAGTGACATGGCGCTTGGAAGTTTGTCACCATTTCAGATTATGACGATTCGATTTGGAATTGGGACTGTATTGATGGGAGCGATTAGCTTTCAACATTTAAAAGGAATCAAAAAAGAGGAACTATTTGCTGGTTTTCTTCTTGGATGTACATTGTTTTTAGGGTTTGCATGTCAAATTGTAGCATTGCAATATACAACTCCTTCTAAAAATGCGTTTTTAACTGCTACGAATGTTGTAATGGTTCCATTTATTGCATTTATTATAAGCAGGAAAAAAGTGCATATAAGGGGAGTGGTTGGAGCGATTATGGCAATTGTTGGAGTGGGAATACTTTCTTTAGATCGTACATTTTCCCTTGGATTTGGGGATGGATTGACGTTAGTTTGTGCAGTTGGATTTGCATTACAAATTTTTCTAACTGGAGAATTTGTTGCAAAATATCGTGCCACAATATTAAATTTCATTCAAATGGGAACTGCCTTTTTCCTATCAACAGTTATTTTAATCGGATTAAGAGAATGGAAATTCACAGCAACTACACAAGGATGGCTTAGTGTATTATATTTAGGTGTCATTAGTACAACACTTACCTACTTACTTCAAACTTCTTGTCAAAAATATATCGACGAAACAAAAGCAGCGATTATTCTTTCTATGGAATCGGTATTTGGAACATTATTTTCGATTTTAATTTTGCATGAAACAGTAACGTTGAAGATGATACTGGGATGTGTTATTATTCTATCCGCAGTTATTATTGCAAACACAGCTTCTGGAAACGATAAAAAAGAACCTGTTAAATAGATGATCCTATTGCAGTTTATTTTAGAAAGGGATTTATTAACTATGCCTAGAAAATAGATTAAAAAAGTTAAAATCCTATCGTTTTTCCGTATGGACAACAAGATTAGAATATGTTATTATCTAGAACAAGGATTTGAGAAAAAATTCTTGGCAATAGGAAACCAATCCCAAAAAGGAGTTAGAAAGATGTTTGGAAAATACATACTTGTATTTTTTATTTCAATGGTACCATTAATTGAATTAAGAGGAGCATTGCCATATTCACAGGCATTTGGGCTTCCGCTTGTGCCATCTTATATTGTTGCGATTATTGGTAATATGCTTCCAGTTCCAATTATTTATTTGTTTGCTCGTAAAGTGTTGGAATGGGGAAAGGACAAGCCATATATTGGCAAATTTTTCACATTCTGCCTGGAAAAAGGGGAGAAAGGCGGACAGAAGTTAAAAGAAAAAGCAGGAAGAGGTCTGTTTGTAGCATTATTATTATTTGTTGGTGTTCCACTTCCAGGTACTGGAGCATGGACTGGTACATTGGCTGCAAGTTTATTGGATATGGATTTTAAATCCAGTGTAATTGCTGTTATGCTTGGGGTGCTGCTCGCTGGAATTATTATGGGGGTTGCATCGGCAGGTGTTTTTGGAGCAATTGGAGCATTGTTTGCATAGAAACGGTTGTTTGCATAGAATGAATTTGGAGGAGGTGTTCAAAAAGGCATCTCCTTTTCTTTATTCATTTTGTCAAGTGAGAGTGTGTAACTATGAATGGAACTTTATTAATGAAGAAAGGAAACAAAGGAATTTATGAGTTTATGGGATAGACTAAAGAGAATATTTAAAAAAAGAAAACCAAACATTATCGTACCAGAAATGCAGAAGGCAGAAGAACTGGAGGAAAATAAGCCAGTTATTGTCAGAAAACAAATTTATGTGTCTTGTCCTGAAATGACCAAAGAAGAATATAAAAAGAAAATGGAAGAGAATGAAAACTGGATGCCAGGGTGGGAAGCAATCGACGAAGAATTGACACAATTATACGAAGAACAAAAACCAGAACGTTTGGATATGACATGGTTGTCAAAGGTAAGTCGAGGAAGCACAAAACAATTGGATGGGTATAGTTTCTATACATCGGTAAATGGATATAAACATTTGATTTCCTATGGTATGAGTGAATTGTATGCAAAAGAAGAGGCATATGGACAGGAAAAAAGCAAATGGGGCTATGAAATGACGATGAAGTTAGCACAGGATCAAGATGCAATGTGGGCGACGAATCTTATGGCTAATTTAGCTCGGTATACCTTTGCAAACGAGGAGGCATTAAAAGTGGGAATGTTAATATCGGGAGATGGAACACCATTAAAGCCCCATACAAATTCTAAGATTACGGCACTGTTAGTTGTAGAAGATGAAGAACTTCCTCCATTAAATACGCTGAATGGACTCGTTATATTTTTACAGCTAGTTGGAATTACGGAAAATGAAAGCGAATGGCTAAAGCAAAATTCAGATAAAACGGAATTATTTATAGAACAAATGAAAGTGGACAACCCAATGTTAGTTACTGATTTGAATCGGGAACAAGATTGTAGTATAATGAAACAAAATAACTTAGAAGAGAAAAGCGCATCCTGCGAAATGGCGTGGGCAGACGAAAAACTCAATCAATAATTTTTAAGAAAGGAATGGGAATTTTGGAAAGAAGAGATAAGATCAATTATTATTTGGATTTGGCAGAAATGGTTTCCCAGAGATGTACTTGTTTAAGGAGGCATTATGGAGCGGTCATCGTAAAAAATGATGAAGTAATCTCAACGGGATATGTTGGAGCACCAAGAGGAAGGAAAAACTGCTCTGATTTAAATTATTGTATTCGGCAAAAAAAACATATACCAAGGGGAGAGCGTTATGAATTATGTCGTAGTGTTCATGCGGAAGCAAATGCGATTATCAGTGCAGCTCGGAGTCAGATGATAGGAAGTTCTATGTATTTAGTTGGAAAAGAAGTAAGTACAGGAGAATATATTGAACATGCCAATAGCTGTTCTATGTGTAAACGAATGATTATTAATGCGGGGATTGAAACGGTGTATATTCGAGATACAAAGAACGAATATCGGATCATTCATGTACAAGACTGGATTGATGAAGATGAGTCGTTAGATGGGCTGTTTGGATATTAAAAAAAATATTGTAATAATCTCTATAAAAAAGGAGGGGGTCAACGGGGGAGTCGTTGACCCAAATATAAAGAAAAACGATGCAAAAATTTTATCTTTGCTACATTTTTATGATAATAAAAAAGTATGGAGAAAGTATGGAAAAAATATGGAAAAAGTATGGAGAGAATTTGAATGTTTCGTGAACTTTTTAAATCCATCCTCCATCCAGTGCAATTACCTGGCCAGTGAGATAAGTATCTTTATAGGAAAGATGATAAACAAGATCTGCTACTTCTTCCGCTTTGCCAAGGCGGGACATTGGTATTTCATCGATGAGATGAATTAATTCCTCATCACTCATAAAGTGGTTCATTTCCGTATCAATGGCGCCACATGCTACGGCATTTACTTGGATATTGCTTGGACCAAGTTCTTTGGCAAGAGCACGTGTCATGGCGTTGACGGCTCCTTTGGTAGCGGAATATGCAACTTCGCAGGAAGCTCCAGTAATACCCCATACAGAAGAGATATTTACAATTTTTCCGCTTTTACGTGGGAGCATATCTAGGATAGCAAGTCGAGAGCAGTGAAAAACAGAATTTAAATTTACCTGTACAATTCGGTTCCAGTCTTCTGGCTTCATATCTTGAAATAAACCAATATAAGCAATTCCAGCATTGTTAATCAATACATCCAATGGACCAAACTGTTTGTGGATTTGTGTAAATAACTGTTCGCAAACAGAAGCATCTCCAACGTCTCCGACATACATCATGCATTTTACTTGATAAGATTCGATTTCTCGTTTTACCTGTTCTAAAAGTTGGGCACGATTAACGCAATTGATTACGACATTATATCCTTTTTTAGCAAATTTGATTGCGATCGCTTTCCCAATTCCACGGGAGGCACCTGTAACTAAGACTGTCTTTTTTGCCATAAAGAAACTCCTTTCTCGATTGTAGTAATAAATGGTTAGGGTGCTACAATGTAGCACCCTAATAATAGAAACTTCTAGTTTAGAATTCTGGTTCAATTAAACCGTATGCACCATCTTTTCTTTTGTAGACAACGTTTACTTCATCGGTCTGTCCATTACAAAATACATAAAAATTATGTCCTAATAATTCCATTTGAACACATGCTTCTTCTGGGTCCATTGGCTTAATGCCAAAGCGTTTACTTTTCACGATCTTGATTTTATTATCTGGTTCTTCATAATTTTCTTCCATATAAGCAGAGGAGAAGGATGGTACGTTTGGCTTATGAGAGATCAGTTTGCTTTTGTAACGCTTTAACTGACGTTCAATAATTTCCTCTACTAAATCAATGGAAACATACATGTCGGTGCTTGTCTGTTCGGAACGAATGATATTTCCTTTTACAGGGATGGTAACTTCTATTTTTTGACGGTCTTTTTGAACGCTTAATGTTACATGTATTTGTGTATCTTTGGAGAAATAACGCTCCAGTTTTCCAATTTTTTCATAAATGGCGGATTTTAGTCCCTCTGTCACTTCAATATTTTTTCCAGTAATGATATATTCCATAATGAAGTCTCCTTTCAGTATCTTGATAGAGTTATTATAACACAGCATAGTCAATTTGAAAAGCGTTATTTGAATTGCAACTACAATTTTATCGAAATATTATATTTCGGGATAAATAATTGGAAGAAAAAGAAATTGTGTGGGATTATATTAAGAAAAAATAATAAATCTTTTTTTGCAAAAAAGGAGAAAATAGAGATTCTTTGTGTAAAGTATACAAAAACATTTGTTCGTAGAAAGAAAACTAAGAAATCAACAAAATGAAAGAAAAACTGGTGGATACTGTGGATAACTCTGTGGATAACCGAAATATAGCGAAAAAATAGAGAAAGAACTGGTGGATAACTTTTTTACGGATTAAATAGAAAAAAGAGTAAATGGCAAAATCGAAGAACGAAAATGGAATAAATAAGAAAAGCTTTGTGCATTTTGATAGAGTATAATCAAAATAAAAAGATGGAATTTTTGGGTAAATTTACGCAATTATAAAAAATTTTACGAAAAAGGGGAATTTGAGAATGTCTTTTTATCTGAAAGAATGGCTTTACAACTAGTGTGTTAACCATTTGGTCATAGATTTTTAACTTGAATTCGTATACAAACAGTGATACAATAACGATACGTGTTTTGGATGCAGATAGGGATTTTATGCGTTTATAAACAAGGAGTGAGACAAATAAGCCTAGTCTCACTGAAAAAAGCCACAATAGATTAATTGCTTTATGATAGGAGGAAAGAATGGGTATTATTACGAAACTTTTTGGTACGCATAGCCAAAGAGAAATAAAACTAATTATGCCATTGATTAAAAAGATTGAAAATCTAAGAGAGTCCATGATGGCATTAAGTGATGAGCAGTTAAAAGAAAAAACAACGGAGTATAAAGAGCGTTATGCAAAAGGAGAGAGTTTGGATTCTCTTTTACCAGAAGCCTATGCAACGGTGAGAGAGGCTGCTCGCCGTGTTTTAAACCAGGAACATTATGAAGTACAGTTAATTGGCGGTATTATTTTACATCAAGGACGTATTGCGGAAATGAAAACTGGTGAAGGTAAGACTCAGACGGCATTACTTCCTTCTTATCTGAATGCATTGACTGGAAAAGGTGTACATGTAGTTACCGTTAATGATTATTTGGCACAGCGTGATGCGGAAT
>DVHN01000004.1 GCA_018712075.1 Candidatus Fimimorpha faecalis | reverse complement strand
TGCTGGATGTAATAGCAGAATTGGGAATACATAAATGGATCATCACCAGCAAGGCGGCATTCCTCAAGGTACTCTGTCCAGAGAAGCTTCTTATTTACTCCATTGTGGAGAAGTTCCTTGCGGATATGCTTGTAATCAGGCATGCGCTTTGATGTGGCAGGTTTTGCTTTCGAATCAGGGAAAAGCAGCCTGCCAAGGACGGGATCTGTCAGTTTAGGATCCAGCGGCCATGAAAGTTTCTGCTCCCTTGCAGCTTTCAGCACTTTATTGACGGTTGTTTTAGATGCATTGCAGCTGAGGGCAATGTTAGTTTGACTAAGACCTAATCCGGATAGCCGGATGATCTCGCGATACTTGGTCATAAACGATGACCTCCTTTGTAATGTATTTACGCTTCAAAGCGTATGGATACATTATAAAGAAAATCGGTATCCTTTGACTGGAATCACGGTATTCAATACCCAGAATTGCGGTATCCATCAAAGCGGAATCACGGTACTGTGTTTCCGGAATGACGGTTCAGAATCGTCCGGAATACTCAATATTTTATCTTCTTCTACCGTCTCTATCCGCCCCCTATCTCCCCATCTACCAATCTTCCCCTCAATATGTCCAATAAGCCTCATTCCTGAGTTTATGGAAATTTCATAGAAACTTTATTAAAAATTGCCAGGGTCGGAGTTTAATGTGTCCCAAATGTGTCTATCTTCTTCCTGTCAATACTTTTTTATTGTTTTCTTTAATGCTGCCATTAAATCCGGAGCATAGAAATAGCCAAAGTACTTCAGCTTATCCATAGTACTCACCATACCTCGTGATGAGCATTTCTTTCCAGTGGATTTGTCTAACCAGGCATGAAATACGGGATTAAGTGTATTAAACTTCTTACTTTCAGGAAGATTCAGATAATCAGTCATGCACTGTCTAAGCCCGTTTCTCATAATGGTAAAATCAAAATTTGCTCCACATACACTAAGCAATTTGGCATTATCAAACACGCGATTATACGTCCGATCGTACCTTATCTGTGCAGAGTTTCCCATAATTCCCGACAGACCTTTACTGGTTTCAGGTTCATATATTTCTACACCGCTCCCGATCTTCTCTTCTAGTACTTCCATATAAACTTCAGCTACCTCTCTCCACTTCATATGCTCGTTTCCTGTGATATGGAAAGCCTCGCCAAACGCCTTATTATTTCCAATTAGTGCAGCCATAGCCCGCGCAACATCGTCGCCATGCGTCATAGTAGTTTGATGTTTCCCTACATCTTTGGGAAGAACAAGCGGTCTGCCGGAAAGCGATGCTGTAAGCCATGTTCCGAGTTCCAGCCCACCTAACTGAAGTCTCTTGGTGTTATAGGTTATATATGGTCTAATAATCGTCCAATTCTTATGATCAGACTCAAACAGCATATTCTCAGACCGAGCTTTTGCAAGTGCATACTCATCAGTTTTGAGATAATCTTCATCCTTACAGACGTCCAGAAGCCTCGGAGAATTCTCCGTAATAGGCTTTTTACTATCCGCATACACCCGCGCGGAACTGAGGAATATATACTGTCCGGTTGAATTAAGGTAGAGCTTTGATCTGTCCCTGAAATCTGCCGTACTGTAAATCATGAAATCGACTATGGCATCATAGTTTTTACTAAGCTCCTGCTTTATAAAGGATAAATTGTGGGCATCACCCTGGATGTAATGAACACTTCCCTTGTCTTGCCGCTTTCTCCGGGATGTCACATATATTTTATCTCCACGCTCCACCAACATTCTGACGAGTGGCTCGCCCATAGCGCCTGTGCCGCCTAATACTAAAACACGCATCAATACTTTCCTCCAATCTTAGATAGAGAAAAGTATTAAGGAGTCAATCAAGCACAGATCAGTACGCCATCACAATAACATCTCAACTCAGTTATGCAGCGTTATCGTCCCACTTCCGCCGGTCATGTAGAAGGTGTCCCCCACAATGAGGTTCCCCATGTCGCTGACCATAAAAACGGCAAGCTGGGCAATTTCCTCCGGCATAGCGTATCTTCCCGAAGGAGATGTCTCGTTATAGATGGAATCCCCTTCAAATTTGCCAAGCATCGGTGTGGCCACAGGTCCGGGCGCAATCGCATTTACCACAATACCATGTGGCAGAAGTGCATCAGCCAATCCCAAGGTCAGACCTCTTACAGCCCATTTGGACATCTGATATGGAGTCCATGCTGGGCGCAGTGCAGAGGATGAAGTGACATTGAGAATATGTCCCTTAATCTTATTCTCTATCATAAATTTTCCGACTGCCTGACTCATAAAGTACGTGCCTTTTGCGTTTATATCCATGATAGAATCATATTCCTTCTCGGTCATATGAAAGAAATCATGATGAGATACTAATCCGGCAGAATTTACCAGTATATTTATTTTTCCAGTAGAGGACATCTGAGCAGCAAGGCATACTTTTTCAGGCATTGAATTTACATCCGTAACATCAATAACTAAAGAGTGTGCTTTGCCCCCCCCCCGATAATTTTTCACAATACGTGGAAAGCTTCTTCTCGCTGGTTCCGGCTATGATAACTTCGCAACCTTGTTGCAAAAAGGCCTTAGCGACGGCGAATCCGATACCACCACTACCTCCAGTGATAAGAGCAGTCTTGCCTTCAAGAAGGTGCCGACCATCTATCGGCTGGTAGATGGGTACCATCTCCTTTGCTTTGAGAAGCCGCATGGATTTTCTGATTACAGATTTAAGACTCATGTTTTATCCAGATCCCCTTGCTTTTTTCTTATACTCATAATAGTTTCAATGAATTCAGAAACTTTTTTCCTCATAGTAAAAATGCATATCACACCCAACAATATCAGGCAATATCTTATTAAGTTATTAGTATACGTCGCCCTAATCGTAAAACCAGCGACAAGTGATAGCAAACTTATTCCAATTATTATTTTCGAATCATATGGTTTTAGACCACCTAAGTATTCGTTGCAAACTTTAACCATAAAACGATAATGCATCAAAGAAAAAAGAATATAACATACCAATGTGGTATAAGCGGCTGCAACGTAACCAAACAACAAAATACAAAAATAATTCAAAATAATGTTCAGTATTGCACCGCCAATTGATGCCAACGCGATATAATTGGTCTTTTCATAGTAAAATTCAAATGTAGCAAAAAAAGTATACAAGAACATAAAGTAGCAACTCAGTGAAACCGCAGGAATACACCATATTGCTTCCTTATAACTCTCTGGGGCAAAAAAAGCTATAATCTCTGGTGCAAATAATATCAATAGTATATTGATGACTGCAATAAATGCAAAAACAGGATAAGCTACAGAAGCAATATCTTTGGATTTACCTTCTTTGAGTTTCCTGTATATCCACGGCTCCAAGGTTTGTAAAAGTGCTTGATTGAACATAGTCATTACCAAAGAAACCGAATAAGCCAGGCTATATATTCCTGCCTCAGCATCTCCCACCATACGACTGATCATTATTCTATCAGAACTACTGAGCACGACCATCGATAGGTAATGAGGCAATAATGGAATGTTAAATTTCAAGGCATAAACCCAGTATTTTTTAATACAAAAAGCCTTACCTTTAAACTCGTGGTATAAAAACATAGCTCCAAATAGTACAAACTGAACTAATGTCATACCTACTATCCTAGCAGTAACCTTATCTTCACTGTTAATAATCAAAAATATACTTACTACTGGCTGTAACAATGAAGAAATTATCGTGAAAGGAACTAAATTTCTGTATTTGAAATCTACTCTCTGATCCATTGACCAAAAACAGAACGAAGAAGAGGCCCAAATAATAATGATCATGCAAATCATTTGAATTGTGTTCAAAGAGAATAAATTATTCCAGAAACTTTTAGATACGATGTATATGACGTACCACAAACAAGCCAAAGTAAAAGCCAATCCTTGGAGCGATGATGTAAACCTATGGCGATCATCCTCAAACTTCACAATTCCTTGAGAATAAACACCCCCATACAAATTAAGGCAGATTATAGGAGATAAAATCTGGTGCCATGAATTAAAGACATTATATTGCCCAAATTCTTCCGTTGTAAGCAAGCGTGTAAAAATAGGAGTAGTAATCGTAGATATCCCTTTTTGTAAAAAAGCACAAATTAAAAACCAAAAAGAAGCCCTAACCTGTATAGGTAATTCCTTATATATAATAAGATATTTGGAAATTAACTTCTTTACCATTAAATCACATTATCCCTTTCTTAATGTCTTCTTAATTTGATTTATAGTTTTTGTTCCCAAAACAGATTTTGCAATTTGTTTTGCTTTGTCATTTGCAGATAGTACTATAGAATTAATAAGCTCATATGCCTTAACATCATTTTTATAATCCACGAATACCTCAAATATTATTGGTTTATCGAATCTGTTTTCAGAAAAGAAAATTGTTGCTGCCTTATTAAATTCATCTTTATCCGATGCAGTCAAGTAATTAAATCCTAAATCCTGAGAATAATGTTTCACTAAGTCTATTGATTTATTACCGTAATGTCCTGCGGCAGCGATATATTTATCAGTATCATCACCAAATTGTGATCCAGGATTAGATGGCAATCTAAATTCAACACCTCTACCGTTGTTTATGAGCATAATTCTAACGTTATTTCCAACATTATGATTTCCAATTGAGTTTAAATCATAGAAAAAAGCTAAATCCCCAAAAATACCAAAATATAGCTTTTTTCTATCTATCAGCGAAGCACCAATTAATGTCGAAATTCCCCCATCAATTCCATAGCCACCAGTATTAGAATAAGTTCTTACAGATTGAGGCAAATCTAACAAACTCCAAGACCGAAGTGAGTTTAATATCCCTAAATGAAGAATACTGCTTTTCGGCAAAAAGTTCAGTGAATTAAAACCTATCCACGTATTTGAGAAAGGGAGTTCTGGCATTTTTGCTAAGATGTGATTCCTTTGTTCTTTCCACTCAGCAAAAAATGATGTATTATTTATGTCTGAAATAGCTTTATTGTAATAATCAAAAAAATACATTTCTTCAATTTCAAAAACGTATTTTAGTTTACAATACAAATCTCTAATCTCACCATCTGGATTAACTCTCCAAACTTCTTTCATATTCATATTCGCTTGGAATCCTGCAACTTCCCCAAGATGTATTAGTACATCAATTGATTTTTGAATATCAGTATAGTATTGAGCTAATCCAAGCGGAATCCCATATTTCCCTCGATAGTTTGACGTAACATCATACAAGACAATGGCATTGTATTTTTCACAGAAAATATCAATCTTATCTAATTCATCTTTGCGCCAGTTTTTATGAGACCCAATATAAATTGCAATCCTCTTATCCTTAAGTTGAGGAAAAGAATCTTTATATGTTAATCTTTTTATAACACGTACCGGAGAAATCTCTTTTGTAGTAAATGTCCAATTATATGTGGTAACAATATTTATATGTACTGGCCCAGCACCACGATGATGTAATTCAAGAATCGCCTTATTTATTTCAACTCCGTAAGCCCATTCTTCCTCTTTATTATGAATTGAAGGAATTTGAACACTAATTTTAGCTATATCTCTCATTGGACAAGTTCGATCTGTTACCTGATCTTGTAAATGTCCAATTTTATAGTTTTCTCTTGAAGAAGTGACCGCAAGAATTGGAAGTTTACGGTAAAATGCTTCTGTAAGGCCGGGAACATAATTGCGTGAGGCAGTAGCACCAGTACAGCTAAGAACTACTGGCTCATCACTTTCAGCTGCCATTCCACATGCTATATAGGCCGCTGATCGTTCGTCAACACAACTATAAATTTCAAAATAGGGGTCATTCTGTAAAGAAGCAACGAATGTGACATTTGTTGTTCCTGGACTTGCAACAACTTTTTTAATGCCATGTGCTTTTAAAAGATATACTAGCATCTGTACATTTCGTTCGTTTGTATAATTCATATTTACACTATCCTCCAGTTAATTGTAGAGAACTCACGTTAATTATATTATTACTCCTTTTAGGCTTCATTAGCATATTCAATATTAACATATAATATTATGGGCCGCTTTACAATACAAGTGCAACAGTAAAAATAAAAAGAGTGACTCAGAAGGAGTTCCCTGCTAAAATGGTAGTTGCGACACAAACCAGAAGGAGGGAGACTCCCATGAGTCACTACCAACATCTTACCATAAGTGAGCGAGAAAGTATATGGGAAAATAAACTGGCCGGAAAAAGTTTGAGAGAAATCGCCAGACAAACAGGACACTCTGTATCTACCATCAGCCGGGAACTGAAAAGGAATGGAACGAGCCAAAAGTACCGGCCCTCTGAGGCGCAAAAGAAATATGAGCGGCGTCGGAAGCGATGCCGCAGAAAAAAACTTTTGCAAGAAGGAGAACTCAAAGACCTGGTCGTTCGTCTGCTGACCCAACAGCAATGGTCTCCCGAGCAAATTGCACAGCGAATCGAGCTGGAGCGGGGGAAGAA
>DVHN01000049.1 GCA_018712075.1 Candidatus Fimimorpha faecalis | reverse complement strand
GCTCCCTCTGTACTTCCTGGAGCTGCTCCTCCTTTTTCTACTAAGCGAATTTCAATTCCTTCCAATCGCTTAGAAAGTCCTGCACTTCCTGACTTCCCGTCATTCACTGCCCAGCCAAGCCATCCCTTATCTTGGATATGTGTACGATAATATACATCATACTTCTCTTCTACGCCTCCTGTCAGACGAATTTGAATGCCTTCCAAACGTAAGCTCTTTCCCTTTGTTCCTGCCATTTCTCCATTTGCTACATAATCTTGCCAGCCTTCATTTTGTACATGCGTACGATAACTAATTGTTGGATTTGCAGGTTTTTTATTTGTTAGGTAAGCATTCTCTGTACTTCCTGGAGCTTCTCCACCTTTTTCTACTAAGCGAATCTCGATTGCTTCCAGTCTCTTGGATAATCCTGCGCTTCCTGATTTTCCATCATTGACTGCCCAGCCAAGCCAACCTTTATCTTGAATATGAGTACGATAATAAATATCATATTTTTCCGCAATTGCTCCAGTTAAACGAATTTGAATGGCTTCTAATCTTAAGCTTCTGCTCTTTGTTCCTGACATGGCTCCGTCTGCTACATAATCCTGCCAGCCGTCATTCTGTACATGAGTACGATATTCTACGCTTCCACCAATTGTATTATTGTCCAAACGAATTTCAATTGCTTCTAATCTTAAGCCCTTGCCCTTTGTTCCTGACATCACTCCATTTGCTACAAAATCTTGCCAACCTTCATTTTGTACATGTGTACGATAACTAATCTGCAATTTTTGCTCTGGCTGTGTTTCATTATCTTTTACTAATACATAAGAAGCTTTTGCAGGGATCGTTACTTGATTTCCAGCAACTTCTGCCAATGTTTCCACTCCAGCTTTTTGATCATTAACTACTACATTCCAATTGGAATCAGGAAGTGTGATTGTAACAGCTTCTTCATTTGCGTTGAAAGCAACTGCAATTGTTTCCCAATCATCTCCAACTGCTTTTCCGTTTAATGTATAAGCTACTACATTCTTCTGATTTGTTTCTAAGAATGTTAAATTATTCTGAATTTCTTCTGTTGTGTTCATATGGAATGCTTTATGAGCTTTTCTCATTTGAATCAGCCCTTTGTAGTATTCATATAAATCACTATACTCTACTTTTCTAGTCCAATCAATTTGATTTACAGAATCTGGAGCATTATAACTGTTTTCATTCAAAGATCCATCTGGATTTACTTTTGTTCTTGCCATTTCTTCTCCAGCCTGCATGAAAGGAATTCCTTGAGAAGTATAGACAATTGCTGCAGACATCTTATTTAATTGAATCAAAGACTCTTCTGAATCATTTGGATTTGTGGATTGTAATTTATCCCATAATGTTAAATTATCGTGTGCTGATGCATAGGAAATCGTCTGGTATGGCTGATTTGCCCATGGCTGTGTTTGATTCTTCACTTTGCTATAATCAATCTGATCATTTGGTGTAGATGCTACTACTCCAAATTTAATTGTTTCTTCATAATCTGTACCGCCATTGATAAATCCACCTGCTGCTGCATCAAATACGCTTCCTTTTATACCATCACGAATGTCATCACTAAATGCTGCGATTTGTAAATCTCCAAATTTCACAGTATTGGCTTTTGTTGCTTTTTGATCTTCAGGAAGTGGAGAATCTCCTCCAGTCCATCCTTCTCCGTATAACAAAATAGTAGGATCAATGGCATCAACTGCTGTACGAACTTCTTTCATTGTATCAATATCATGGATTGCCATTAAATCAAAGCGGAATCCATCAATATGATATTCTTCTGCCCAATAAGCAACCGAATCTACAATCAATCTTCCAACCATAGAACGCTCGGATGCTGTTTCATTGCCACATCCAGATCCATTCGCAAAACCACCCTGAGCATTCTGACGATAATAGTAATTTGGAACTGCTAAGTTTAAGTTAGAATCTGTTGTAGCTCCTGTGTGATTATATACCACATCCATAACAACACGAATGCCTGCTTTATGTAATTCCATTACCATTTGTTTAAATTCTTCAATTCGAATGGTTCCAGTATAAGGATCGCTGGAATAAGAACCTTCTGGTACATTATAATTCTTTGGATCGTATCCCCAGTTAAACTGTGGCACATCTAATTTTGTCTCATCAATGGACTGATGATCAAATGTTGGTAATAAATGAACCGTTGTAACTCCTAATTCTTTTAGATGATCGACTCCAGTCTTTACATCTGTACCAGGAATTGTTGTGCCAGATTCCCATACACCATTGTACTTTCCTCTGTACTCCAATGTTACACCTGAATTTTCCGAGATTGAAAAATCACGAATATGCATCTCATAAACGATGGAGTCAGTTGGATCTTCCAGAACTGGTTTTTCATCCTTTTCCCATCCTTCTGGATCGGTAGCATCTAAATCTACTACCATACCTCTCATTCCGTTTACACCTAATGCTTTTGCATATGGATCTACTACTTCATTTACTGTCCCATCATTTGTCACAAGATAATTATAAAATGTTCCATTCAGATCACCTGGTACTGTAGCTGACCAAGATCCGTTTGGACCTTTTTCCATATCAATAATTTCTTTTGCTTCACAAGTATAATCGCTTCCATCTGTACCATAGAGTGCAAGCTGTACATTGGATGCCGTTGGAGTCCACAAAGTAAATACCGTCTGTTCTTTACTGTAAACTGCGCCGAGTTCTCCATCATAGGTATAAGCCTGCTCAAATGCTTCACTTTCAAATATTTTTCCCATTGTCAGATTTGCACCTTGGAAACCAGTAATTGTTACAGTATATGTTGTATTTAAGTCAATTGCTTCTTTTACTTTAATTGTTCCAGATAATCCATCTTCTGCCAGCGTAACTTGTTCAACTGTCAATCCTTCTCCAGTTTCTTCATTTACAATCTGAATATCTTTTTCGGTAATATTTTCCATTTTGATATTTGTTGTAAATGCGATATCGCTTAAACTATCAATCTTTGCAGAAGTAATTCTTGGATTGTTTAAATTCTCTACTACTGCCATAGCGGTAGCTTCATCGTAGTATACCTCTTCTTGTCCAGATACAATATATAAATCTACATTACCATCTGCATCAATAAAGAATTTATCAATGAAACGATCGCCATCCCAATCTTTTTCACTCCAGTCTGGCTTTCTAACGATAAAACCAATCTTTTTATCCGCTGCAACTGGATCTAATACATTGTTTGAAACAGCACCAAATTCATCCATTCCTTCAAAAACAGCTTGGTTATTCATTGTATTATTGTCTTCAATCCATAACCAAACATCCCAAGGATCATAATTGCCATCGAAACGGTAATAATGAATATTCAAGTTTACTTGATCAAATGCCTGTTTTGGTTCTCTTGTATCAAGTGTGAATGTTCCATCCTCTGCTACCGTTGCGAGATACTCTACATTACCATTAGAGAAATCTGGCATTACATCACCAGTTAATTTATTATCCCATCCCTCGCCTTCACGGATAATAAATCCTAAATTTGCATCTTTGGTCGTCTCTATAATAACATAGCGACCCTCACTGTCTTCTTTTTCAAATGCAATGGACTTACCTTCTGCCGTATTGCTCCAAGTCCATACATTCCAATTTTCATAATTATTGTCTGCTCTTACGTATTTGATTTTCACAAATACTTTGTCCTGATCGGACGCTGCGTTCAGCTTTAGTGGCAAAATAATGGCTATCATTGCCATAAAAATTACACTTAAACGCAAAAACAGAGCTCGTTTCTTTTGCTTTTGTTGCATAATATACCCTCCTTAATCTTTATGATAATTTAAGTATATTGAGTTCTTGACTCATCGTCTATATCAAACTTCTTAGAAACATAACAATTTTTATAGATTTTTTATAATTTTATCTTTATTTCTCCTACTATTTTTATAGATATTTTACAGTTTTGTAATTTTAATCGTCTTTTATTAATACACAGGCACTAATTGCAGGAATTTCGATTAATTGATTTGCTTTCCTTAAACTATCTATCCCTGCTTTTTCTTTGTCTACTACAACATTCCAGCTACCTTCTGGAAGTGGAATGGAAATACTTTTTCGATTACTGTTAAATATTATAATCGCCTCCCTCCATAAGTCCTGAACCGCCTGTCCATTTAAAGAATATGCTACGACATTGCTATATCCTGTTTCTATAAAATGGATATTGGAACGGATTTGCTGTGCCGTATTCATATGAAACATTTTATGAGTCTTCCTCATCTGAATCAAACCTTTATAATATTCATATAACTCTTTATATTTTATTTTTCTCTCCCAATCAATCTGATTGACAGAATCTGGAGATGCATAACTGTTTTCATCCAATGTACCATCTTCCTTTACTTTTGTACGTGCTAACTCCTCCCCTGCCTGCATAAATACAATTCCCTGCGAAGTGAAAATAATTGCAGCACAAAGTTTATTCATTGCAATCCATACATTCTCCTCTTCGTTTGGATTTGTGATCTGAATCTTATCCCAAAGAGTTAAATTATCGTGAGCCGATGCATAAGTAATCGTCTGATATGGCTCATTTGCCCACGGTTTCATTTTTTTATATACCTTTGCATAATCAATCTCTTCGTGTGCAATCGAAGCCACGATTCCAAATTTAATATTTTCTTCCCAGTTTTTTCCTCCATTTATAAATCCTGGTTTTTCTAATTTAAATACACTTCCCTTTACTCCATCTCGAATGTCATCACTAAATGCAGCAATCTGTAATCCACCATATTGAACGGTATTCACCTTCAATGCCTGGCGATACTTTGGCAATGGAGAGGAACCTCCATTCCATCCTTCCCCATAAATTAAAATCTTCGGATCAATTGTATCTAATCTATGTCTTATTGCTTTCATCGTCTCAATATCATGAACAGCCATTAAATCAAAACGAAATCCATCAATATGATATTCTTCTGCCCAATAAGCAACCGAGTCTATAATAAAACGCCGTACCATATATCGTTCCGATGCTGTTTCATTTCCACACGCAGACGCATCCGAAAAATTTCCATTTTTATCTTGACGGTAATAATAATCTGGCACAATTTTATTAAAATTAGAATCCTCTGTTTTCGCAGTATGATTAAATACAACATCCATAATTACCTGAATCCCTGCTTTATGTAACTCCATAATCATCTGCTTCATTTCTTTTATTCTTGTTTTACCATCATATGGATTGGAACTATACGATCCTTCTGGAGCATTATAATTCTGCGGATCATATCCCCAATTAAACTGTGGAGTATCCGGTTTCGATTCATCTACAGAATCATAGTCAAATACTGGAAGTAAATGAACCATTGTAACTCCCAATTCTTTTAAATGCTCCAAACAAGTTGTTATATTTGTTCCTGGAATTTTTGTATTAGACTGCCACACTCCTGTAAATTTTCCGCTTTTTTCTCTCTCAACACCTGAGTTCTTAGCAATTGAAAAATCTCTCACATGCATTTCATAAATAATTGCGTCGGTTGGTGCATCCAGTTTTGGCCGTTTGTCTAACTCCCAACCATTCGGATTCGTACTATTTAGATTTACGACCATTCCAACCATTCCATTGACACCAACTGCTTTCGCATAGGGATCCACTGCCTCTTGCACAGTGTCCGTAGTAACCTTATAATTATAAAATGTTCCATCCCAGTCTCCATTTAGATCGGTTTCCCATACCCCATTTGGCCCTTTCTTCATTAAAATTACTTGCTCTGGTACGGAAAGTGCTCGTTCATTTCTATAAGGATTCGTTCCATATAAAACAAGTTCCACTTTTTCTGCGGTCGGTGCCCAAACCGTAAACATCGTATTTTCATTTGTATAATTTGCTCCTAATTTTCCTGAATAACTATATTTCTCATGAAATTCTTTTTTACAAAATATAGATTTTCCTTTCTTTTGCATTCCATAAACCCTCACTTTTCTCATTTTTGCAGTATTCGTCTCCAAATTCAACTTCTTACTTTTATTAAAACAGTATTTGAATGACTTATACCACCTTACAGTCATTATATAAAAACTCTATTTTTACGTCCATATCACATTTCTTAGATTTATGCCAAAAACATTTAACTCCTTTCCGTACTCATTTGCGAATCTTGGCGTATCCTTGTGGAGCGTTTACTGGAATTGATATCTCTATTGCTCACTATCTGTATCCCATCTGATAAAAAGCACGGTTCTAACAACTATTGCAGCTGCTAAAACCGTGCTTTTTCATATTTTGGTAAATTATTTTATAGCTATTACATTTCCATCAGATATAGAAATATATGCTTATTATTTTGTTAATACAATCAGTGCATCTCCTTTTTCAACTGTTCCCGATGCAGATTTCTTTATTTCAGAATAATCTGCCGTATTACTAATAATAACAGGCGTTGTAACAGGATAGCCTTCTTTCTTAATTGCAGGAATATCAAATGTTACGAGTAAATCTCCGACCTTTACACTATCTCCAGCTTTTACCTTTACATCATAATATTTCCCATTTAATTTTACAGTATCCAATCCAATATGAATCAATACTTCCGTTCCATCTTCTGCTTTCAACCCAATTGCATGTTTTGTATCAAATACAGCTTCTACGGTTCCATTAACTGGAGAAACTGCTTTTCCCTCGGATGGCTCAATTGCGGCTCCTTCGCCTAACATACCACTGGAAAATACTTCATCTTTTACTTCAGACAATGGAATTGCTTTACCTTTAATCGGAGCGTACACAACACTAACTGTTGGTCCCGCTGGGACTTCCTTTGTTTCAGATGTCTCTGTAGCCACAGATGCTGGTGTTGGAGCCGCTTCCACCATATCAGATGCACCACTTGCAATATAGTCTTCTAAGTTTGATTTAATTACTGTAACACGAGGTCCATAAATAACCTGAACTCCATTTCCTTTGAAAATAACACCTGCTGCACCACTCTGTGTTAACACTCCCTTATCTACCTTTGAAGCATCTTTTACGGTAACACGAAGTCTTGTTGCACAACAATCCACATCGCTCAGATTTGCTTTTCCACCCAATCCTCTTAAAATCAATGCACTGGTTGGATCAGAACCTGACTCACTTGCAGTTGTACCCGCACTTGCTTTTGCTTCTTCTTTTCTAGCGTTGACATCTGCCTTTGTGTATAATTTCGTTTCAGTATCATCATCTTCTCGTCCAGGAGTCTTAAAATTAAACTTCTTAATCAAGAATTTAAATATAAAGTAATATAGGAAGAAATATACAATACCTGCTGGAATAACCATTAACCAACTCGTTTTAGCATTTCCCTGTAAAATTCCAAACAGGAAGAAGTCTAAAAATCCTCCAGAGAATGTTAATCCTACTGCAATATTTAATATATGAGCAACCATATAAGCAGAACCTGCTAAAATAACCTGTACGACAAAAAGAGCTGGTGCTACAAACAAGAAGGAGAACTCAAGTGGTTCAGTAATACCTGTTAACATACATGCCAATGCTGCTGATAATAAAAGACCTCCAGCTGTTTTCTTTTTTTCTGGCTTCGCACATTGGTACATTGCCAAAGC
This sequence comes from Candidatus Fimimorpha faecalis, assembly GCA_018712075.1. GTDB lineage: Bacteria > Bacillota > Clostridia > Lachnospirales > Lachnospiraceae > Fimimorpha > Fimimorpha faecalis. The sequence goes on along the minus strand of DVHN01000049.1, from coordinate 2,610 downwards.
AGCTCCTGGCAAACCAAAAATCATAAAAATAAATTCACCAGAGAAATATCTTGTTGCATCTGCACTAAAGTGTGCTACATTGGCAGAATCAGCCAATTGTGCAAAGAAAATATTCTGTCCACCTTGAACAAGCTGACCTGCTACTTCCATTGTACCACCCACTGCGGTTTGCCAGAATGGCATATAAAATACATGATGCAGTCCAAATGGAATCAATGCTCTCTTTATTAAACCAAAAATCAATGTTCCAACATATCCGCTGCCTGTTACAAGACCACCTAATGCATAAATTCCATTTTGTACAGTAGGCCATATAAAGTATAATAAGATTCCTACAAACATATACACTACGGTAGAAATAATCGGTACGAAACGAGTTCCGCCAAAGAAAGATAATGCATTTGGCAATGAAATCTTATAGAAACGGTTATGCAATGCTGCAACTCCCAATCCTACAATAATACCTCCAAATACACCCATCTGCAATGTTTGAATTCCACATGCAGAGGCAATCGTTCCATCTAATACCGATTCTGCAATCTGACCATCTTCTAAAATCTGACCTGTAATCGTCAGCATTGCATTAATTGCTGTATTCATTACAAAATAAGCAATTACCGCAGACAACGCTGCAACTTCTTTTTCCTTCTTTGCCATACCAATTGCCACACCGACGGCGAAAATTAAAGGTAAATTATCGAATACAACGCTTCCTACTTTATTCATAATGACAAGTAAGGAATGAAGTATTGTTCCTTCTCCTAAAATTCCTACCAATCCATACGTCGCAATGGTCGTTTCATTCGTAAAGGAACTTCCAATTCCGAGCAGAAGTCCTGCGACTGGCAAAATCGCAATTGGCAGCATGAAGCTTCGCCCTACACGCTGCAAAACGCTAAAAATTTTGTCTTTCATTCAGACACCTCCTTGAAATAACAACAAATTGTTTAATAATTATAATATAGCATTTTTAACCTAATTTTTCAACCTTTTTTTATATATTCTTTCCAATTTTTACATAATCTATATAGATATTTTATATTTTTCCTATTACAGCATTTATTTTTTTATACTTTTTATATAATTACAGATGAAATTTCTTTTGTAATTCACTGTATACTGCTCTGCCTTGAAATATGATCAATGCAGATAACAACAACGCACAACAACAAATATATAACAGAGCTGGAAATTTTACAGTTATACATCCTGTTAATAATAAAATAAATGGAATGATGCCATGTAAACAACTCATAAGAAGATAAATCATATATTCTGGAGATGCCAAATGATACACAATTGTAATAATTACTAAAATAGCCATCGTAACAAGACCTGCAATCGGAATAATATAGTTTATGGACCAGCCATTCCATCCAATCGCTGCATCCCATATTATAGTTCCGACCGTAATTAAAACTAATTGCCAAATCGTATTTTTCATTAAGTTTTTTCGCTTATATACTCCTACTGTAAAAAAGATCCATACACATAAAACACCTGCTCCAATCCAAACAGACCACCGCTTTGTTGGAGTAATCCACCAATTTAGCATAAGTGATATAATAATAACTGCAACACATAAGAAATGGAAAATTCGCATGATCAGTTTTGATGCATGAGTTTTTTCTTTCAATTTGGGAAATAACTCACTCTCTTCTCCTATCTCACCAATTAACGGACTTTGGCAAAGAGGACAATATTTATGATTTGTACGAATTTCTACCTTACATTTTTCACAATATAACATTTCTACCTCCTAATGCCGCAACATAAATTTAAAAACATGACAATGCTATGATCGTTTTGCTGCTATTTCAATCTTGATTCCCATACCGCTTAATGTTCGAAAAAAATTTTTCTCAATATCAGTACTTTCAAAATGAGAACTGATCGTTAAAACTAAATTATCTTTATAAGAACAGATCGACAATTCTTTTTTTGGAGTACTTGTAAATACATCAAATAATCGAATATAAGGAGATAATTCTTCTGGCATTGTAATTTTTCCCAAATTTGAAAAGATTGCAGTATCAGAAGAAAGCGAAAATGCAGTTCCAAGTTGTAAAAAAACCGTTTTTAATTCCAACGGCACAATACGCAGCAATGGATTACACTCCAAAGAAATTAATTCATGCATACGAATCGCAATTCGTTCTTTTGTAAGTTCTTTCTCAAAAAATTCCTTTACAAATGCAACCACATCTTCAAATTGATTGCTTTGTTCTAAAAAATGATATCCAATATCAATCCATCCAAAGAAATTCCTTGCAGAATCAGATGGATAGTAATTTCTTAAATTCACTGGAATCATAAGGGAAACTGGCTTCTTTTTCTGTCTTACCGTCATTTCTTTTTCAATAGAACAAAGTAGAACCGCAGTCAAAAATACGGTCATCGTGGCATTATATTCTTTTGCCTTTGCCAACACAGCCTTTGCAGACATAACCCCTTCTGTAATCTGCATATGACCATATTCTGTTTTTTGTCCTTTTAGTTGAAATGCATGATATTTCGGAATCTCTTCCTATAATGTCAAGCCTAAAAACATTGATTTTTCAGGCTTTTTCTAACTTGTTACCTCATATAAACAGAGCCAAAAGTGATGAA
>DVHN01000048.1 GCA_018712075.1 Candidatus Fimimorpha faecalis | reverse complement strand
AGAAATGACGTATGAGTTGTTTGATATGGGATTTTCGGATAATAAGATTGCAAAAGTAGTAAAGGTTAGTCTGGAAACAGTAAAAAGGTGGTTGGCAGAGCGACCAGTAGCTGCAAGATAAAAAAGAGTGGAGAATATCTACGGCAGAGCAGAAATCAAGAGTTAGCAATGGATGATGAATTTTTTTGAATAAAGGAATAGAAAATTGTAAAAGCCCATCAGGTGACGATTTTAGTAGCGAATATTACAGCTATTAAGAAGTTTGCTTGAGGGCTTTTTTGATGAAAAATGATAATCGGGGAAATGGGATAAAATGGAGATTTTTTTCCTTTCAAATGTAAAATATCGATGGGAAATTTATATGTTATATTGAGATTATCAAGCTAGGAGGTGATTGTATGAGTCGAATTGTATTATATTGTTTTCTGATTGCTATTCTTATAGTAGTGATTCGGGAGTGGATATTTTTTATAAGGTGGGGATTGGAGGGGGAATCTTTTGGAGAAACGGTAGATTTCTATATTGTAGTAAAAAATCTGAGTTATAAAAGGATGGAGAGGAAAAGAAAGTGGTTTTTGTGGAAGAAAAAAGGAAAACGGCTGGAATTAAAGATTCCTGTTCAGATTGGATATGATTATACGATTGGAACGTATGGGAGTTGTGATATTCAATTGGGAAGGGGAGAGAACCCTTGTTTGGGAAGAATTTCGATTCACAATGGTTATATAGAATTTGAATTGCAAGAAGGCAAAGCGGTTTGTAATTATCATTCGATTCCATATGGAGAGCGAGTGAAATTGTTTGGCGGAACGAATATCAAATGGAATCATTGGATGATTCAAATTATTTCTGGCAAATGAGAGGGAGGATTGGAATGGGGATTGGGATTGGATTTTTGATACTTTATGGGATATGTAATGCGTCGGGTGCAAGGCTGCATCAGACGTTATGGTTTTTCGTTGGAGAAGGATTTTGGATCGGATATTTATGGTGGCTGCGGTATCATACGCATTCGATGCGTAAAATATTAAATCATTTAATTCGACTTGCAGTGCTGTTTGCAGCAATTGGATTGTTTTATCAGTATCAATGCAATTACAGGAAAGAAGGAACAGAGATGCTGCAAATTGTGGTGGATGATATACTTTGTTTTGTGGCGGCTCATTTCTCTTATTGGGTAATGTACAAATACGGTGAGCGATTCATCGAGAAGGTAGGAAAAATTTCTCTTATGTTACTTCCATTCGCATTGTTGTACAGCCGTTTTGTTTCGCATCCTGTTTCTGGTTGTTATATCCGTCTGGTTGGTGGATTTTTGACTTTTGCGTTTGTATTAATCTGCTGGCCATTTGCGACAGTGGCTTTGCTTGGAAAGGGGGATTCCAGGACGAGTCTCTATCATAGCTTTTATGCCATGCCGTTAAACCAAGTTATTTATTTAGCATATATGGCAGTAATTATTTTACTTGCCTCTATCAATAACGATTTTGGTACGGCAATGGTTGTGGGAGGAAGCGCAATGATTGTATTTCTCGTTTATGGAAAGGATTGGATTTGTAAACTGGGATTTTCGTTACTAAGTGTTGGAGGAATCCTTGGAGCCTGTTTGTGGAGTAAAAAACTGTGGTACCGATTTTTTGTCTGTATAAACTTGGAAGCTTGTATCAATACAGAAGATCAGTATTTAGCTGCTCAGTCCGAGGCACTTGTGTATTTAATTCAGAATATTTCATTTTCTGGTCCATATGGGGCAGGGTTTGGAACGATACCCAAATCTATTTTTCCAAATCGAGCAACCGATTACGTTGTGTCAGGAATTCTTTATCAACAAGGAATTTTAATAGTGTTAATTTTGGCAGCGATTACGTTGTTGTTTTTAATCATTCTTATGAAGATAGAACCTGTTAAAAAGATGGAAAACCGTTTGGCATTTATGATTGCTCTTATTTTCTCCATCAATATGGTTTGGGTTATTCTTTGCAATTTATCTGTCTTGCCAGTCTGTGGTCTAAGCTTTCCCTGGATTGCACAGGGGACAAGTACGAATTTGGCATTCAGCATTTTACTAGGAATTTTTCTGGCAATGGGAAATGAAGGATATCGTTCAAAATAATAGGAAAGGATTGGTTAGTAATTATGAAGTGGAAGAAAAATCATCGGCGTGGGTACTCTTGTATTTTATTGGCCATTATTATGATTGGCGGAATTACCCTATTTTTTGAACGTGCAGGCAGTTCATTTGGAAGAACAGTATCCACCAGTTTATTATTCAAATTAGCAGATTCGTACCAAGCTGGTACAATTTATGATAGAAATAAAACGGTAATTGGCAGAGGAGTAGAGGTAGGAAAAATGGAATGGGGATTGGAAGCAGATGCAATGGATGCCTGTTCCAACCTGATAGGAACTCCGATCCAGACGACGTTTGCATCTTCTTATACCGTATTAGGAATGGCAGCTCCTAATCTATATGGATATTACCAAAATCGGTTTACCAATTGGAAAGATTGGCTCTTTCCAAGAAAACGAATTGGAGATGATGTAACACTTACGATTGACTGTGCCATGCAGGAAGAAATTTATAAAACAATAAAAAATTTTTCCAATGCATGTGTTACAGTCATTAATTATAAAACAGGTGAAATTCTTGCCATGGTTAGTGTACCAACATTTGATATTCGAGATGAAGAAGCATTGCAATTGGATGAAAATGGAGTCATTGATGCATCTTACAATAATTCTGCTTACATAAATAAAAATTTACATGCTACCTATATGCCAGGTTCAACAATAAAACCGATTCTATTGGCAATTGCGCTGGATGCTCATCCAGAGCTAAAAGATTTCGTTTATATATGCGAGGAAGGAAATCATACGTTTGGGAATATGACGATAGATTGTTTTGATGGGGAATTCCATAGAAAAATGAATTTAAACGATGGAATTCGTCTTTCATGTAATGGATTTGCAATTGCAATGTCTTTAGAAATGAGTGAAGAGGAATTAGAAGAAGGGTTAAAACGCTGGGAATTGGATGCAGCAAAACAATATGAAAATCGCTTTGCCTGTGATTCCAGCAGTTTTTATGGAAAGGGGGAACATAGTCAAGTAAATCGTATCTTAGGGTCGATTGGACAGGGGAATTGTAGAGTGAATATTTATGAATTAAGCAGCATGTATGGGGCTATCTTTTTTAATGGAATTAGAAAAGATCCTGTTTTAATTCAGACAGAAAACAATACAAATTCCAAAGAAACCATAGTATGTACAGAAGAAACAGCAAAAAAATTGCAAAAAGCATTGATTTCAGTTGTGGAAGAAGGAACGGGTGCAAGCTATTGCATGAAGGAAGAAGGAATTACAATTGGCGGAAAAACTGGAACAGCCGATGTAAATTTAGAAACAGGAGAGCGTACCGTATGGGCTGTGGCAGGAATATTGGAAGAAGATATGCCATATGTTGTAACGGTTTGTCTGGCGGATCAGGGAAAAGAGGCTTCAGGAGGAACAACGGCAGGACCAGTGATGAAAGAAGTTTTAAAAAAGATCGTTTATAAAAGATAATATCTGAAAAAATAATGTTTGAATCCATATATTATTATAAATTAAAAAGAAACTGTAAATAATATGGACATTTGCTTGCGGGAAGAGCTCGAAAATGATAAAATAAAAAAATAAGATGGAAGTGGAGGAATGGTACTTCCAAAGCCAGAGTTATATGTCATTTATACGGGAGAGCGAAGGGAACGTCCCGAATGGATTTCCTTATCAGAAGAATTTTTTCCAGGTCAGGACTGCTTTGTAGATGTGAAAGTGCGAATGCTCTACGATGGAAAAGAAGGCGATATTCTCAACCAATATGTAACATTCACAAAGATTTACAACGAACAAGTGAAACAACAGGGAAGAACGAAAGAAGCAGTGTTAGAAACCATTCGCATTTGTAAGGACAGAAAAATATTGAAAGAATATTTGGAA
>DVHN01000047.1 GCA_018712075.1 Candidatus Fimimorpha faecalis | reverse complement strand
AAGTCCGTATCCATGGAATTTAGGATCACGGTATTCGATATCTTTTTCAAGAGTAGTATTGGATATTTCCACATTTAATTCACTGTTGGAATAGGAAGCATTTAATGAAATAGTTGGATTTTCTGTTTTTTGGGCAGCATGAATTGCATTATTCAATAAATTAGAAAAAATGCTGCATAAATCAATGCTTTCAATCTCAATTGCTTCAGGAATAGATACATTAAAATTGAATGAAATTCTAAGTTTTTTTGCATAAGAATAGGCATCTTGTAAAATAAAATCTAAAATTTTATTCTCACAAAATTGAGGGGGAGATGATAATTCCGATGGATCTGGAAAACTTGCAGTTTCCATATTTGGATCATCTAATAACATATAAGCTGTTTGAAGTTGATTATTAAAATCATGTCGAATTTTCCTCATTTTTATCAGTTGATTTTCTAATGTATGGTAGTATTCTAATTCTTTTTCAACCTCCTCTTGCATCGTGTCGAGTATGGATTTTAAATGCAATTGTTGTATTAGTTTTAGTGTAAAAGGAAGAAAAATAATATCAATAAAAAGAATGGATCCGATTAAAATAATACGAAGATGAGATTTTAAAGAAAGTTCTGTATTTGACATAAGATATCCTGTAACAGGAAATAAAAGGAAAAATACGATAATTGTTAAAATAATGAGAATTATAAATAAATTTCCTTTTTTATTTTTTTTGAATCGTAATGGATATTTATTAGAGAAATAAACGAAACTATGTAAAAAAATAATTGTAAATAGATTTAACAAAATTGTTCGTAGGCTAGAAGAAAGTAATTCGGTTGTAATAAAGAAATTAGAAAACAAATAATAAAGAAAAAGCGTGAAGATAGTGGATAGAATTTGTGAGAAAAAAAGTAAAGTAACTGCAACAATACTGAGAAATAATGTATTTTTATAGATGAAGTAGGCAGTAATAAAAAAAGAAAAAAAGTAAAATAAAATTTGAAATAAAAAGCTAATTACCCATAAAAGAGAGCTTGTTTCAGTATAGGAAATTTGATTAACAGGAAAAAACATAAAGAAACATAATAAAAGAAATGCAAAAAAGTGCTGTTTCCACGTATGCATTTTTCTGTAAGAACAAAAATGGCTAAGAAACCAAGGAATATGAACAAAATATAAAATGGATAAAATCCCAGAAAGGAAATAAAAAACGGATTCCATACAGTTACCTCCTGAAATAAAGTTTGTGAATTATGAAATAAAGTGTTATTCTGGAAAAGGAAACATCAATATCGTAGTATAAGAATCATTTGATTGTATTTGTAAATTACCTCCATATTTTTTCACTAGTCTATTCAAAATAAGCTGGTGATAGGAGCGGGATTGCTCAAACTGTTTATCAGTATTGAATTTGCTATGATTTTCTTTAATAATAAAGAAGTTCGCTTTTTGATAGATGAAAATTTCAATATAACGGCAGACTTCTAACTGACAAACTTCTTCCATTGCATCAGAAAGTAAAAAAGAAAAAATAGTATACAATTCATTGGGCTCCAAAAAAATAGTGTCAGTATCCCGAATGTCAACGTCTAATTGAACTTGATGTAATTTCGCTTTTTGACTGTATTCGCCTAAAATAGTATTAATGATTGGATTTTTGCAAAAATAAATAGAACTTGTTTGATTAATTCGAGTGTTTAAAGCATCTAACAAATGCAATGCCTGTTCTTTCGATCCAGCTTTTTTGCCATGCACAGTTTGATATACACAATGAAGTTTTTGATAAAATTCTGTTTTTAAATTCTGGGTTTCTGTTAGGTGTTCTTGAACCGATGCGTAATAATTCTGATTACGTTTTAGTTGCTGCTTTGTTATGTCAATTTGCAAAGACAATTCTTGATTTACTATAGTTGTGCTAAAGAAAGCAAATAAAATTAGATCAAAAATGGAACATATAATGCAAATAAGACAAATGAAAAAAAGGAGCAGAAGATTATTTTTTGTTGTATTATTCCAAAGATAGCAAACGATTAAAGAAATAATCGTATGAAAAATTGGAGGAATAATTGTTAATAAACTTATTTTAGGTAATAAGTGGATGGATTGTTTTTTCCAAATTAAAAGAGAAAAAAATAAAATAGGAACGAGAAATCGTTCAAAAACAATTAACAAAATAATAGTAGTGGATTTATAGTAAAAATTAGAAATTTGAAAAAATAATACTGTATAAATACAAAAAAATATAACGGAAAGCGTAATATCAAAAATAAAATTACGTAATAATATATGAAAATTTGATTGATGAAAACAATCATAAAAGACTGCGAAAAAAAGAAGAAAAACAATCAAATTTCCACCAATTAACAAGAAAGGATTTGATGAAATTAAGCAAAGGAAAAGAAAAGATAATTCTGTTGTTAAAAAAACAGAAATAAAACGAATTTTTTTGTACTGGTTTAATTCTAATTTTATATAAAAGTAAAAAAACATTATGAAAGAAAATAAGGTTGATACGGATAATAATAATAAATATAATAAAAATGATTCTTTCATAAATCGATTTCTCCTCCTCTCTTTTAAATGAAGATTAAGCTGGATTATTTGCTAAAAATTCAAAAAAATGTTTTTTTACATCTGAAATTCTTAGCTGACTAATTTCAATTTTATCCTGACTTTCATTTGCCATAATAAAATAATCTTTTTGATATTTTTTTACATGTTTAAGATTAACAATATAACGTCTATGACATTGAACGAACTGATTAGAAGGTAGTATGGATAAAATTTTGGAAAATGTAATACGTACAGAAAAAACATCAGTATCTGTATATATGTATACAAGGTGACCATTATTCTCTAGAAAATAAATATCATCAAAGAGAATTTTTTCTAATCCATCGGATGTCTTAAAATAATAATAATTGGGGCTTCGTGTAGCCTGTTCTTTTTGAAATTTTTGAATTAACTGAAGTAATAGTTGATGGTCTACTGGTTTACGCAGGAATCCATAAGGACGAACTTTTAGAAATGCCTGCTGATAATAGCTGTCTGCATAACCACTAATGAAAACAATCAACAACTGAGGATATTGTTTCAAAATCTTCTGAGAAAGTAAGATACCATTTTGATTTGGAAGACAAATGTCCATGAATAATAAATCACAATCCGTATTTGTTTCCAGAATAGCAAATAACCTTTTATAGTCTGTACAAGTGAGTATAATCGTATTAAATCCTAATTCACTTATTAAAAATCGTTTCATATATTCTAAAAATTTAGGATCATCGTCACATAGTATTAACTTCATCATAATCTCTCCTATAAACTAAGTAAAATTAGAATAACATAAATCAAGTAAAAATTCTAGTAAGGAATCAAAAAAAATAAAAAAATATATGTAAAACTATTACAAATACAAAAAAGTTCATGCCAAATAAATGATAGTTCGTGCCATTTATCCAAACTAACATAAATAAAAATGATATAGTAAAAACGGAGGTATTCTATGAAAAAGAGAAATAATTACATAGAAAGCCATTCGATATTTTTTATCAAATTGTAGAATAAATTGGGGAAGTTTTGAATCAAAAATTTGATTAAGTAAAAATCTTCAATTGTCAAGATCAAGTAACCTATAACAATTCCTCTTCTTTTGACATTGGAGAAAAACTCCGATTTAACGCTATAATTTCTAAAAAAACTCTGAAAACATAACAATACCTCCAATTTACACACTAAAATTTTGAGATGTAAAAATAAATTATGAATAGGGGGATTCATATGAAGCAAGTTAGAAAGTACATAACCTTTCTATTAACGTTATATATGTTACTAGGAATGGTATTGGGGAGTTCTGCTCACAGTGTGGAATCAGCATCGGAAAATACAGAGAATGGTAATGTAGTAGAAAAGAATATGGAAGCAATTCCAGAAACACCTGCATCCGAATTTTCTTACTATCAAAATGGAACGAAAGAAATTGTTATCACGGGTTATAAGGGAAGTCGTTCTACAATAAGAATTCCAAGTAAAATTAATGGACAAGCAGTGGCGAGTATTTATAGTTTGGGTAGTAATTCAATAACAAATGTTTATATTCCAGCAAGTGTAAAAGAAATTAATTTATCTTCCAATAGTGGAAGTGCTTTCAGTGGATGTAATAATTTAAGTCAAATTGTTATAGATGAGGGAAATAAGGTTTATTCTTCAGAAAATGGGATGTTATATACAAAAGATAAGAAAGGTTTATTAAAATGTCCTCATAATAAATCGGGAATTATTATGGTAAATGCGAAAACAACCTATATTTTATTTCAAGCATTTGCATTATGTGAAAATATAACAGAGGTGATATTTCCAAACGGATTAACATCAATTGGTGATTTTGCATTTTTTCGATGTTATAAATTAAAAAATATATCATTTCCAAATTCTTTAAAAGAAATGGGAGAAGGTGCATTTGGATATTGTTCATCATTGACAAAAATTGCACTCCCAGCTCAAGTTAATAAAATAGAATCTGCCTTTATAAAATGCTATAAGCTTGCAACAGTTACTGTAAACTCTAATAATAACACGTACTCTTCGGAAAATGGGGTAATTTATAACAAGAATAAGACGAGTATTGTGCTGTATCCAATGGGAAAATCGGAAAAAGATTTTTATATTCCAAATGGTATAAAAGTAATTGCAGATGGAGCTTTTAATGGATGTAAAAATTTATCAAGAATTACTGTGCCAAAAACAGTGACAGAAGTTGGATGGAATTCATTTGATGAATGCAATGCAGTAATCTATGGTTATACAGGCTCTTACATAGAACGTTATGCTCGCAGCTCAAATTTGTCTTTTATTCCTATTTCTGCACAAATTTCTTATCGGACACATGTACAGAATATTGGCTGGCAAAATTATGTGTCGGATGGAACGTTATCAGGAAGTAAAGGAAAAGGACTTCGCCTAGAAGGAATTCAAATTCGTCTGGATAATAATAGTTTAGGTGGAGGAATTCAATATCGTACACATGTGCAAAATATTGGCTGGCAAAACTATGTATCCAATGGGACGATGTCTGGAACAAGTGGAAAAGGATTGAGATTAGAAGCCATTCAAATCCGTTTAACTGGGGAGATTGCCAAAAAGTATAATGTATATTATCGTACTCATATTCAAGACTATGGATGGCTTGGATGGGCTGTTAATGATGGAAAATCAGGCAGCCAAGGTTTAGCCAAACGTTTGGAAGCCATTCAAATTCGTTTAGTAGAAAAGGGAAGATCAGCTCCTGGCTCCACTGCTAATTGTTATGTAACTAATAATTCTAATAAAGATCCAAAACCAAGCGTTATTTATACGACACATGTGCAAAATATTGGTTGGCAGTCAGAAGTAAAAAATGGAATAATGTCTGGGACGAAAGGAAAAAGCCTGCGTTTAGAAGCAATTAAAATTCAGATTAATGGAGATGGTTTGTCGGGTGGAGTAGAGTACTCAACGCATGTACAGAATGAAGGCTGGCAAAAATTCGTAGCAAATGGAGCAATATCTGGGACAAAAGGAAAAGGTCTACGCCTGGAGGGAATTAAAATTCGTTTAACAGGTACAATTGCCAATAAATATAGCATTGAATATCGTACACATGTGCAAAATGAAGGATGGCAAGGATGGGTGAAAGATGGAGCAATGTCTGGAACAAAAGGAAAAAGCTTGCGTCTGGAAGGAATTCAAGTTCGCCTGGTAAAAAAATGATATCAATATATAAATGATAATATTAACTTAAAAGTAGAATAATTTATATTACTGACTAAATGGGAAAATAAAAAGTATGGAAAAAATACAGGTCTTATTGTTTAATAATTAAAAGAAGGGGGGAATATAAGAAAGCTATGTTTACATAACAGTAAGATAATGTATTTATATATATTCAAGTAACTTATATTCTAGTGAAGTCGTTTCAAAAGTGAGTTAAATTGAAATGATTGTAATACCAGAAAAATGGGGATTCATTTACTTTTTGCTATTATGATACATTGTAGTTAGAAGGAGTATATACGACTAAATTTTCTAAGGATAAAACAATCTATAATGAAGTTATCTGGATGAAGATATTTAATTTTTATAAAAAACGAAAACTGGGTTAAAAGGAAGAAAAGATGTGAGAGTATATAAATAATATCAAAAGACATAATTAGAGTGTATCAGAGGAGTAATAGTTAGGTAATTGCGAAACTCACCGACTGAAATTTATGCATTCTGTATAGAAATAAGCTTGAAACTAATATTTCAA
>DVHN01000046.1 GCA_018712075.1 Candidatus Fimimorpha faecalis | reverse complement strand
ATTTCAATATTTTGTTGAAAAAATTTCAAAAAAGGGTTATGATATAAATGTTTTGAACACGATTTGCAATGCCACGCATGAACGACAAGTCGAAGCGAAGCAAATTGCGGGTCAGGTAGATGGGATGATTGTTATTGGAGGAAAACATAGCTCCAACACCCAGAAGCTGTTTGAAATATGCAAGAAAGAATGTTATAATACCTGCTACATTCAAACGGTGGAGGATTTGGACCTGTCATGGGGGGAATCCTTGAAGAAAGTTGGTATTACAGCAGGGGCTTCAACCCCGAATAAAATTATTGAGGAGGTTCAAACCAAATGTCAGAGTTAAGTTTTGACCAAATGTTGGAAGGTACACTGAAAACAATCAGTACAGGAGAAGTAGTAATTGGAAAGGTTATTTCTGTGAAAGAGGACGAGATCGTCTTAAATATAGGTTACAAAGCAGATGGAATCATTAGCCGCAATGAATACACAAATAACCCTAATGCTGACTTAAGAGAGTTAGTACAGGAAGGCGACGAAATGGAAGCAAAAGTATTAAAGGTAAATGATGGCGAAGGCCAGGTACAGCTTTCCTATAAGCGTTTACAGGCTGAGAAGGCAAGCAAAGTCCTGGAAGAAGCTTTTGAAAATAAGACAGTATTAAAGGCAAAAGTTACTCAAGTGTTAACAGGCGGATTAAGTGTTGTTGTGGATGATACAAGAGTATTCATTCCAGCAAGCCTTGTATCCGATGTGTATGAAAAGAACTTAGAAAAGTATGCAGATCAGGAAGTTGAGTTTGTTATTATCGAATTCAACCCTAAGAGACGTAGAATCATTGGTGACTGCAAGCAATTAATCGTTGCGAAAAAGCAAAAGATGAGAGATGAGTTATTTGCAAGATTAGAAGTTGGACAGACAGTAGAAGGTACCGTTAAAAATGTTACTGACTTTGGCGCATTCATTGATTTAGGCGGTGCCGATGGTCTGCTTCATATTTCCGAAATGAGCTGGGGAAGAGTGGATAATCCAAGAAAGCTCTTCAAATCAGGAGATGTTGTAACAGTATTAGTAAAGGACATCGACGGAAAGAAGATTGCATTAAGCATGAAATTCCCAGAAAAGAATCCATGGGTAACAGCAGCAGAAAAATATGCGGTAGGCAGAATTGTAACGGGTAAAGTTGCAAGAATGACTGATTTTGGTGCATTTGTGGAATTAGAACCAGGAGTAGATGCATTGCTTCATGTTTCCCAGATTGCAAAAGAACATGTAGATAAGCCAGCAGATGTTTTAACCATTGGCCAGGAAGTTACAGCTAAAGTTGTAGATTTTGATGGCGAAGCAAAGAAAATTAGTCTTAGCATTAAGGCAATTTTAAATGATGCTCCACAGGAACAACCTGTAGAAGCAGAAACAACAGAAGAATAATAATAGAAACTACGAATCACGGTATTGAATCCTTTCAACAACAAAGCAAAACCGCCGCATTTTATGCGGCGGTTTTGTGTTAAATGAATTTATGATAATCCTAAGAAAATAGTTTTAAATAGATGTAAAAGCATGGTATAATTCTAATAAAACTGTATGGAATTTCTTTCTAAATACTACAGTAATAAAAATAATATTAATTAAAAGTATTTTCAAAATAATATCTGTGTCAGTAGACCAAGACGATTTGGCAAATCTATGACGGCAGAGATGCTTTGTGCTTATTATAGCAAAGGATGTGAATCCAAAAAGCTATTTCAGGATCTTACAATTTCAAAAGATCAATCATTTCATACACATTTAAACCAATATAATGTATTGTTTTTGAATATGCAGCGATTTTTAAGTCGGGCAGAAGATCCAAATAATTTGATTTTCTATCTTCAAAAAGTAGTGTTATCGGAAATAAAAGAAGTATATAAAGAAATTGTTTGTACACAGGAAGAGCATTTGGCAACGGCTTTAGAAAATATATTTGAGAAAACACAAATGGGCTTTTTATTTATTATTGATGAATGGGATTGTATTTTCCGAGAAAACCGTTACAATATTGAGGCACAGACAAAGTATTTGGATTTTTTAAGAGATTTATTAAAAGATCAGACCTATGTAGAATTGGCATACATGACAGGAATTTTACCAATTAAAAAATATGGAACACATTCTGCTTTAAATATATTTAGAGAATTTTCTATGACAGAACCAAAACGTCTTGCCGAGTATATTGGATTTACAGAACAGGAAGTAGAAGATTTGTGTGTAAGATATGATATGGATTTTTCTGAGGCAAAACGATGGTATGATGGATATCAGTTTCGCAGAATTTCCCATATATATAATCCAAAATCAGTAGTAGATGCAATGCTGGATGGGGAATTCCATAGCTATTGGAGTAGTACCGAAACGTATGAAGCATTGAAAGTTTATATTAATATGAATTTTGATGGGCTGAAAGACGCTATTATTATGATGTTAGGCGGAGCATGTTGTAAAGTTAATATTGGAACTTTTACAAATGATATGGTCAACTTTGAAAAGAAAGATGATGTACTAACATTGTTAATACATTTAGGATATTTGGCTTATAAAGAAGAGACAAGAGAGGTTTTTATTCCAAATGAAGAAATTCGAGGGGAGTTTATTAACGCAATCGAAGGTGCCAACTGGAACAATATTATAAAAATGATTTCCGATTCAGAGAATCTGCTGGAAAATACATGAATTATTAGTAAAGCGAGAAAATCAATGGAGAATAGATTTTCTCGCTAATTTTATATTCCAATTTGTCGTTCTAAAAATTGGTGGATGTAAGGTTCTAAGAAAGAAGGTTCTTCTTGATAAGGAGTGAAAAACAATTTAGAGCGATAGGCGGGAAGGAAAACAGGAAACTGCGTTGGAGATGGGTTTGGTAAATAATCATCCAGCCGTCTTGTGTAACAATTGCATTTTTTGGCATTGATTCTATGATCTTTATCTACAAATACAGCAACTTTTTTATGAATGGCAGTATCTTCTTCTGGTAAGTAAAAATAATTTTTATAATCCTCATAAAAATGCTTTAAGTCCAGATGAAAGATCGGAATTGAGAGAGAAAATTCACTGTCTTTTAGGTCTAAAGCTGCATAAGAAGATGGAAAAGAAGTTAAAAATTGTTGATCGGCTGTGGACTTTTTGAAAGAAAAACAATCAAATTCATAATGAATCGGCCGAGGAATTGCAATCGTCTGTTCCATCACTACAGTCAGTATATGATTTTGAACGCTAATTCGATCTTTAACTAATGTGGATTGTTTTTTCAAGACATCATAGTAAGAAAGAATGGAAAGCAGCTTGGGCATTTGAAGCACATCTTCTTCATTATGTAATAATAAAGCATAGTATCCACGTTCATCTCTCGTACGTAAATATTCTTGATAGACGGGAATTAATTGACCGCCATCAAATGGGTCTTTTCGAGTCAGGCATAAAAACTGCTCGATTGATGTTTGCTTTAAACTGGATAGACCGAGCAGTGACTTCAATGGTTTGATTTTTTTGTAAATATCAAAACTCTCGATCGAAGAGAATGGAGCCAAGATCCCATATTGTGCCGCACATTTTGTAATATAAGGAATATCGAACATATCACCGTTAAAATGAATCAGCAGTTTTTTCTGAGCGAGAATTTGAAAAAAAGTTTCTAATAACATTTGCTCATCCGAAAGAGATTCTGCAAAAAGCTGAGTCAAATTCCAACATCCGTTTTCAAATGATAACATACCAATCAAATAAAGAGAAGAAGAAGCAGGCGAAAAACCAGTCGTTTCAATATCAAAAAATAATAACTGATCCAATGGAGCAATCCTTTCCATTGAATAAGAACTTAAAACGGATACCTTCTTATGAATGATACGCATAAAAACCTCCCAAATACGAACAAAAAATAAACTGACATCACTATACCATAGAAAAAAGAGAAAAACAAGGAATAATGATCCGCTTGTTGAAACAATCAATATAGCGCATAAATGGTATAAAAAATATGAATAAAAATATAAAATATTAGTTAATTCATTAATATAGATATTAATGTGTATTGAATGAATCATAAAATCATGATATAATTTAAAATAAATAGAAAAATTTAACATGGTGACTTACCTGTTGAAAGGAAGGTATAGCTATGGGCATGTTTTTGAATAGTATTATTCCATATGAGACATATAAAGCGGTTGTCTATGATTCATATTTTGTGGATAAAACGTCAATATTGGATGAATTGATGCCTTTGTTGGGAAAGATGCAAAGATACATTTGTATTACTAGACCACGTCGGTTTGGAAAGACAGTTATGGCTAATATGATTGGTGCTTTCTTTGGGAAAATAGACAGAGAGGATGAAGTATTTCAGTGTTTAAAGATAGCAGTGTCCAATCAGTATGGAAAGCATTTGCATAGACATAATGTTATTTATATTGATTTTAGCCGAATTCCAGAAGATTGTGTTTCTTATGCGGCTTATATTGCTCGTATTCGGAATGGATTGAAAAAAGATTTGGTAGAAACTTATGACGATTTAAATTTAGATATCAGCAATTCTGTGTGGGATATTTTAAATGAAATCTTTGTAAAAAAGGATAGAACAAAATTTATTTTTGTTTTGGATGAATGGGATGCTATCTTTCACATGCCATTTGTAACAGATGAGGATAAGCAGGCTTATTTATTATTTTTAAAAACTTTGTTGAAAGATCAAGAATATGCAGAGTTCGTATATATGACAGGAGTTCTTCCAATTGCAAAGTATTCGGATGGATCTGAGTTGAATATGTTTGTTGAATTTCAAATGACTACAATGGAACAATTTAGTGAATATTTTGGTTTTACCGATGATGAAGTAGATGAACTTTATCAGAAGTATTTGGAAGTTCAAAAAAATCCAAAGGTTACGAGAGAAGGTTTAAGGGAATGGTATGACGGGTATTATACAGCAGGAGGAAAAAAACTGTATAATCCTCGTTCTGTAGTTTTAGCTCTAACATATAATCAACTTTCTAATTATTGGACTAGTTCTGGAACGTATGATTCTATTTTTGGCTATATAAAGGACAACGTGGATGAAATTCAGGATGATTTGGCGCTGATGTTTGCTGGCGAGGCAATTCCAGCAGATATACAAGAATATGCAGCAGTCTCACAACAGTTATGTACAAAGGATGAAATTTACTCGGCAATGCTTGTATATGGACTGTTAACTTACAAGGATGGTTGTGTGTCAATTCCAAATAAAGAACTAATGGACAGTTATGCAGCAATGATGAAAAAAGAGAGGACACTTGGTTATGTTTATCGGCTTGCAAGTGAGTCCACTAGAATGCTTAATGCTTATGATAAACAAACAAAAGAGCATGCTTGCAAAGTAGAAGTTTTGAAATTATAGTCTATAAGGGAATATAAGAATGCCGGATTTATTGTTTTAATAAAATCATAATTCTGGCATTTTTTATGTTGTAATATAGAACATATGTACTTTTCTCTTGCGAATTACTTTTCTCTATGTTATGATAGGAAAAATAGTAAAAAACGGGAAAGGAAGATATTTGGAATTCCTTTTCTTTTAGAAGGAGTATGATATGATTTCATATATTAGAGGCGAACTTTCGGAGGTTTTGGAAGATGTGGTTGTGTTGGAATCGGGTTCGGTTGGATTTAATATTCGAGTTCCTGGCTCTGTACTTTCGCAGCTGCCTTCCATTGGAACGGAAATGAAGTTATATACTTATTTACAGGTAAGAGAAGATGCGATGAGTTTGTTTGGATTTTTAAGTCGGGATGATTTGGAATTGTTTCAACAGTTATTAGGGGTTAATGGTGTAGGTCCGAAGGCGGCACTTGGGATTTTATCGGTAATTCCGCCCGATGATTTTCGGTTTGCGGTATTAGCTGGAGATGCAAAGGCGATTTCTCGTGCACCAGGAATTGGTGCAAAGACGGCTCAAAAGATTATTTTGGAGTTAAAGGATCGAGTAACATTGGAGGAAGCATTTGAGCAAAAAACAGAACATATGCAGCAAACGGTTTCTGGTAATGTTTCAGGAAGCAATAAGCAAGAGGCAGTATTGGCATTAACCGCACTTGGATATTCCAATTCAGAGGCATTAAAAGCGGTATCGAAAGTAAAGGATGCGAACCAATTAGGCGTGGAAGAAATTTTGAAGGCTGCATTAAAACAGATTGCAAGTTTCTGAAAAAATAGGAGATTAGGCATAACAGGATTCTGCAAAAGGAGACATTTATGAAGCGAAGAATTGTGACAACTGAGATGGCTGAAGAAGATAAAGCAGCAGAAAGCAGTCTGCGTCCTCAGCGTCTTTGTGAATATATTGGTCAAGAAAAAACGAAGCATAACCTTCAAGTGTATATTGAAGCGGCGAAGGCACGAGGAGAAGCTTTGGATCATGTACTATTTTATGGACCTCCTGGGCTTGGTAAGACAACATTGGCTGGCATTATCGCCAATGAAATGGGCAGTAATTTGAAAATTACGTCAGGTCCAGCCATTGAAAAGCCTGGAGAAATGGCGGCTATACTAAATAATTTGCAAGAACATGATGTATTATTCGTAGATGAAATTCACCGTTTGAATCGACAAGTGGAAGAAGTACTGTATCCTGCAATGGAAGATTTTGCGATTGATATTGTAATTGGAAAAGGAGCTACAGCACGTTCGATTCGGTTGGATTTGCCAAAGTTTACTTTAGTTGGAGCTACCACTAGAGCAGGTCTTTTAACGGCTCCATTAAGAGACCGATTTGGTGTAATCAATCGTTTGGAATTTTATACGGTGCAAGAGCTTTGTACTATTTTACTGCGTTCTGCACAAGTATTGGGGGTAGTGTTGGATGAAGAGGGAGCTTTGGAAATGGCAAGGCGATCGAGAGGAACTCCACGTCTCGCAAATCGTTTATTAAAACGAGTGAGAGATTTTGCACAAGTGAAGTATGATGGAGTGATTACAAAAGAAGTAGCACAGTTTGCATTGGATTTGTTAGATGTGGACAAACTTGGTTTGGATAATGGAGATCGAGCGATTTTAACGACAATTATTCAGAAATTTGCTGGGGGACCAGTTGGAGTAGAAACATTGGCTGCTGCGATCGGGGAGGATGTTGGAACGCTCGAAGAAGTATATGAACCATATTTGATTCAGAATGGATTGATTCAACGCACGCCAAGAGGACGGGTTGCAACAGAACTAGCAATGGAACATCTAAAAACGGTACTTCTCAAGTAATACTTTGATTGCAGGAACTGGAAGGGGTATGATTGAGTTGTTAAAAAATACAGAAGTATTTTTTTAAAGTCAACAAAACTAGTTGAGATATGAAAAATTTTCGTGTATAATCAGACATAGATGTCATAAAAGGTGATATACATTAAGAGAACTTGAGATGAGGTGGAGTGATAAGAAATGAGTAACTATGTAGACGTAATTATTGATGAGAAAGTATATTCTTTAGGTGGTTCTGATAATAGCGATTATATCCAGATGGTTGCAGCATATATTAATGATAAAATTCAGACATTGAAGGCACAGCCATATTATTATAAGCAGTCAACGGATACAAGAAATGTAATGGCAATGCTCAGTATTGCAGATGATTATTTTGAAACAAAACAAAATGTGGAAGATCTAAAGAAAGAATTACAGGCACATGCTCCAGAAGTAAACAAATTGAAAAAACAGATTTTGGATGTCAACTCTATGTTAGAAAAGATGGAGCGTCAGTTAAATGCTGGAGCTGCAAGAGAAGAACAGGCGAAAGCAGAAATTGCTGCTCTAGAAGAAGTAAAACAAGCATTGGAAGCACATGTAGAAAAAGATCTGGAAGATATGGAAGGATTGAAAGAAACCATTGCCGATTTAGAGGTACAATTGGAGGAATGTAAAACTGGAGATATTTACCAGATCAAACAAGAATTAGAGCAGGCAAAGCAGCAGGCTGCTGATTTAGACAGCGATTTGCAGGAAACAAAGCAACAAAAAGAGATGGCCGAGACTTCTTTGGAGCAGGCAAAAACAGATGTTGCTGCTCATGAAGCAACGATTGAAGAGTTAAATCAACTTGTAGAAGAGTTAAAAACGCAGCTTTCCAGTAGTAGAGAACAAGAAGCTCAAACAAGAAAGGAATTGGATGAAACTACAGCTGAGAAAGAGACTCATCGAGTGAACGAAGAAGAATTGCAGCGTCTATTGGATGAAGTAAGTGCAGAGTTAGAAGATGTAAGAGAAAAAGAAGCAAAAGCTCGAGAATTGGCAGAAAAAAATGCACAAAAAGCCCAGAAGGCAAATGAAGAAAAAGTTGCCCATATCAATGCAGTTACAAAAGAAAAGGAAACAAGTATTCGTCAATTAACCGAAGAGAAAGAAACAAGTATTCGTCAATTGACGGAAGAAAAAGATGCGAAAATTGCAGAGTTAGAAAATAGAATTGCCCAGTTGTTAGAAGAAAAAGAACAATCCGAACAACGTTTGCAGGCAGAGAAAGATGAAAAAATTCAAAAAATTACAAGAGATAAAAATATTGCAGTACAAATGCTGACCGCAGAAAAAGCAGGAGCGATTCAAATGCTGACACAGGAGAAGGAAGATGCATTAAAAGCATTGACGGAAGAAAAAGAAGAGAAGATTCAGCAACTGAAAAGTGAAAAGAAAAATCTGCAAAAGCAGTTAGTAACAGAAACAGACAAGTTAAAAAAGCAGATTGTAACGGAAACCGAGGCTGTTAGAGCAGAATTGACCAAAGAAAAAGATGCAGCAGAGCAAAAGTTAAAGGCAGAAATTGAAGCATTGAAGAAGCAATTAGAAGAAGAGAAGAAAGCAATGCAAACTGCATTAACGACGGAAACAGAAGCATTGAAGAAGCAGTTAACAACAGAAACAGAAGCATTGAAAAAACAGTTGACAACAGAAAAAGATAATATGCAAAAGAAATTAACAAATGAGAAGAAAGAATTGGAAAAACAATTAACCGAACGAACGGAAAAACTGCAAAAAGCAGAAGCATCGATAGGAAGCGCAAATGCAAGAATTGCAGAGTTGAAATCGGAAGTTGCTGCTGCAAAGAAGAGAGAAGAACGAGCACAGAAGGATTTAAATGCATTAAAGGCAATCCGTGAAGTGTTAGATGGATTAAATAAGTAAAAGGAAAGTCGGATGTCGAAAAACAGGAATGCTGATTTGACATCCTTTCTTTATGGAGGATTTATGCAGAATAAAAAAGTAGAGTTGTTAGCTCCAGCTGGGTCTTATGAAAGTATGAAAGCAGCAGTGGCAGCGGGAGCAGATGCCGTTTATATGGGTGGCAGTCAATTTGGGGCAAGAGCATATGCGGATAATCCAGACCAGGATCTGTTATTAGATGCAATTCGATATGTACATTTGCATGATCGAAAATTATATTTAACGATTAATACATTAATGAAAGAATCAGAATTGGAGCAAGAACTGTATCCATTTTTAAAACCATATTATGAAGCTGGGGTAGATGCGGTAATCGTTCAAGATCTTGGAGTTTTTTTATATATAAAAAAATATTTTCCAGATTTGCCAATTCATGCAAGTACACAGATGACAATAACGGGAGAAAATGGAGCCAAATTGTTGGAACAGCTTGGTGCAGAGCGAATTGTAACAGCAAGAGAGCTGTCTTTAGAGGAAATTCGTAAGATTCGGGAAAGTTGTAATTTGGAAATTGAAAGTTTTGTACATGGAGCGTTATGTTATTGTTATTCGGGACAATGTTTGTTCAGTAGTTTAGCTGGCGGACGAAGTGGAAACCGAGGCAGATGTGCACAGCCATGTCGGATGTCTTATGAAGTTTACCAGGGAGACAGGCGATTAAATACTTCTAAGGAAGGATTTATATTAAGTCCAAAAGATTTGAATACTATTACCATTCTGCCTGAAATTATCGAAGCGGGTGTTGATTCATTAAAAATTGAAGGAAGAATGAAGAAACCAGAATATACCGCAGGTGTAGTAAGCATTTATCGAAAATATGTGGATCGGTATCTTCAATACGGAAGAGAAGGCTATTATGTGGAAAAAGAAGATCAGAAAAAACTAATGGCATTGTTTAATCGAAAAGGGTTTACAGAGGGATATTATAAAAAACATAATGGAAAAGATATGATTACATTAACGAAACCAGATTTTCGTGAAGGAGCAGAAGAATACAATCAGCAATTAAGAGAACACTATTTAAACATAGAATTGAAAGAAAAAATACAGGGAAATTTAATAATTTTTAAAGATCTTCCTGTTATAATAAAGTTGTCATTCCGTAATATGGAGGTGGAAGTACAGGGAGAATGTCCAGTGGAAGCGCAGAAAAAACCTCTGACAAAAGAAACGGTAGAAAAACAGATAAGGAAAACTGGAAATACACCGTTTGAATTTGAAACATTGAATGTACAGCTGCAAGAAGGCCTATTTGTACCAATTGTACAGTTAAACCAATTAAGACGTCAGGCATTGGAGCAGTTAGAAAAAAAGGTTGCAGATCAATATAGGAGAAAAATGCCAGACATCGCAGCCGATTGTTTCGATCCTAATGATACAAAACAGGAAAAAATAAAAAGAGAGAATTCTAATTCACTTGATAATGAAAAAATCCAGTTAAATGTGTCAGTGGAAACAGTGGAACAATTAAAAATTGTCTGTAAACAAGAAAAAATTTCACGGATTTATATTGACAGCGAACTCTTGACTATTATGGATGAATATGAGATGATAAATTTGGTGCGTCAGGCGAAAAAAGAATGTTGGCTGATGCTGCCGCAAATTTTCCGTATGGAGGCAAAACAGCTATTGGAACAGAAGAACTGGTCTAAGAGCGAATTTGATGGCTGTCTGATCCGTTCTATGGAAGAGATTGGTTGGCTAAAAGAAAGAGGATTTTCAAAGCCAATGAAAGCAGACCATATGCTATACACATATAATCATAAAGCGATACAGATGTGGAAGGGGCAAGCGTTACTTTCTGATACGATTCCAGTGGAATTAAATGCGAGAGAAATCTGGCAAAGAGGCACCAAAAACAGTGAAATGATTGTATATGGAAGAATACCAATGATGGTTTCGGCACAGTGTATCAAACGAACGGCGAAGCGATGCGATCAAAAACCAGAAGTTCTAACAATAAAAGATCGTATGGGAAATGTCTTTCCAGTAAAAAATCATTGTGTTTATTGTTATAATACAATTTATAATAGTAAACCACTGTCGCTGCCCGATCTTCCATTTGAAAAAATGGAATTATCTGCTGTAAGACTTAGTTTTACAGTGGAAGAAGGAAAGGAAACCGAGCGAATTGTAAAGCACTTTACAGATATTATCTACCATGGGAGGAAACCAGAGCAAATTGGAAAGGATTTTACAAGAGGACATTATAAAAGAGGAGTTGAGTAGGTGATGAGTTGGCAGGCGTAGTTACTACAGTTTGTAAGTATATTATGATCGTCTTGGCGATGTTGTATACAATAGGAGCCATTTCTGCCGTATTCAAAAATAAAGTACGAAAGCTAGAATGGAGTTATTACAGACAGAATTTACTTGTTTTTTTGATACATGCAGTTGGATATTTTACGATTGTAATTAACACACAAAAGGTGCAAATGGTCATTTTCTATGTTGCACAAGTTTTGTTTTTTGTAATTTATTTATCTTTATACCGAGGGATTTATCGAAAAGCTTGTACTGTGCTTTTGAATCATATGCTGTTTTTGTTAAGCATTAGTTTTATTATGCTGGCACGTCTTTCTTTTGATAAAGCATTGAGACAATTTATCATTGTCTGCGTCGCTGCAATTGTAACACTCGTTGTACCAAAGATGTTTGCTAAGTTAAAAGCAGCGAGAAAGTGGGCGGCAGTAACTGGAATTATCGGAATTTTACTGCTTTGCCTTGTGTTAGCTTCAGAAAAAATTTTTGGAGCGAATCTAGCGATTGAAATTGGACCGATTTCGGTTCAGCCATCCGAATTTGTTAAAATTAGTTATGTGCTTTTGATTGCTGTCTTGTTCCGAGAACGTTCTGATTTTAAACGAGTATTGTTTGGAACTGCGATTGCTGGAGCACATGTATTAATATTAGTATTGGCAACTGATTTAGGAGGAGCTTTAATTTACTTTTTCAGCTATCTATGCATTATTTTAGTTGCAACGAAAAAGCCAGCATACTTTTTAGGCGGATTGGGCTTAGGATCTGGAGCTGCAGTAATTGCATACTTTCTATTTGGGCATGTCAGAGCTCGTGTAGCTGCATGGCAAGACCCGTGGAGTATCTTTTATGACGCTGGAAATCAGCTTGGAAATTCTTTGTTCGGACTTGCATCAGGAGGCTGGTTTGGTCAGGGCTTATATCAAGGAAGTCCTAGAAAAATTGGGGTTGTAGAAAAAGACTTTATTTTTTCGGCAATTACCGAAGAAATGGGAGCGATTGTAGCGATTTGTGTTTTAATTGTCAGCCTATGCTGTGTATTAATGTTTATTAAGGTAGCAATTAATCTTTATATTCCATTTTATAAATTGGTGGGAGTTGGATTGGCTTGTATTTATGGTGTTCAAGTATTTTTAAGTGTTGGTGGAAACATTCGTTTTATTCCATCCACTGGTGTAACAATCCCACTAGTTAGCTATGGGGGAAGCTCCATTCTTAGTACTTTTATTATTTTTGGTATTATTCAGGAACTGTATATAAAAAGGCGGAATGAGGAAGATCGAATTGAGAAAAGGAAAAAAGAAGACATTATCCACGCAAGAAGAGATTTGGCGTGAAGTGGAAAAAGAAGAAAGAAAGAAGAGACGAATTGAGAACAAATATTATTATATCATTGGTGCATTGTTTGCGATTATGTTTCTTAGTATGATTGGATATTTTAGCTATTTTCTTGTCTATGGCAGAGAAGAGATTATCAATAATCAGTATAATACTCGAACGAATGATATGGCAAAAAATATTATTCGGGGAGATATTTTAGCCAATGATGAGACAACGGTATTGGCAAAGAGTGAAGAAGACATCGATGGAACCGTTCATAGAAGTTATCCATTTGCCAATGTATTTGCACATCCAATTGGGTATTCTACAAAGGGAATGACAGGAATTGAAAAGCAGGAAAACTCATTACTTACAAAAGTAGATGTAGGAATATGGGAACAGATTGTTAATGATATTACTGGAAAAAAAGTGAAGGGTAATAACGTTGTTACGACGTTGGATGTTGGATTACAGCAATTTTGTTACAATGCACTTGGAGATCATATTGGGGCTGTTGTTGCAATGAATCCAAAAACAGGAGAGGTGCTGGCAATGGTGTCCAAACCAGATTTTGATCCAAACCCAGAAGCTTTGGATGCTGCTTGGGAATCGCTTACATCAGAAGAAAATACAAATGCAAATTTGATGAATCGTGCGACACAGGGACATTATCCTCCAGGTTCTACATTTAAAATATTAACGGATATTGAATATATTCGTGAAAATCCAGATACATGGCAAAATTTTTCTTATACTTGTAATGGAACATTCCATTACAATGATTTAGTAATGAATTGTCACGAAGGACATGCGCATGGAACCGTGAATCCACGTACCGCATTATCGCTTTCTTGTAATGGAGCATTTGCTACGATGGGATTAAGCTTAAATCGCTCTAACTTTACAGAGTTATGTGAAGCATTCGGATTTAACCGACAGCTCGATACGGAAATTTCACATAAAACGAGTTCTCTTACATTTTCCGATGAGTCATCCGACTGGGATATTATTCAAACTTCCATCGGTCAGGGAAAAACAATGGTATCGCCACTGCATATGGCAATGATTACTTCTGCAATTGCGAATGATGGGAAAATGGTATCTCCATATCTTGTAAAGAAAGTAGTGGCAGAAGACGGTACGGTTGTAAAAGAAGCGACGATAAAAGAAAGTGACCCATTGATTACAGAAGAGGAACGAGAAAAAATTGTAGATTTTATGACTGCGGTTGTAACAGAAGGAAGTGGTTATCGGGCAGGAAGTAAATATGCACAGGTAGCTGGAAAGACGGGATCTGCACAGTATGGTACAGAAGGGAAAATGCACGCTTGGTTCACTGGATTTGCTCCAGTGGAAGATCCGCAAATTGCAATTACGATTATCTTGGAAGGCGGCGGTTCTGGTGGTGATGTGGCAGCTCCGATTATGGGACAGATCTATGACTATTATTTTAGCACACATCCAGTAGAATAGATAAGTGGAAATCCAGCATTTCGCACAAAAACATTAAAATAAAAAAAATATTTTGTTGCAACACTTCTGTAAAAGAGGTATACTATTAATAGGTCAATAACACACCAAGACAGGAGGGTTTGCAATGATTGAGGCAACGAGCTGCGGTGGTGTGGTAATATTTCGCGGTAAGATTCTGGTCTTGTATAAAAATTACAGAAATAAATATGAAGGCTGGGTATTGCCGAAGGGGACAGTGGAACCAGGAGAGGAGTATAGGCAGACTGCATTACGGGAAGTATATGAAGAAACAGGAGTTCATGCTTCTATTATTAAATATGTTGGAAAAAGCCAGTATACCTTTCATATTCCACAGGATGTTGTAGATAAAGAAGTGCATTGGTATCTTATGATGTCAGATAGTTATGCAAGCAAACCTCAGAGAGAAGAATTCTTTGTAGATTCTGGTTACTACAAATTCCATGAGGCATACCATCTGCTGAAGTTCTCTAACGAAAAACAGATACTGGAAAAAGCATATAGTGAGTATTTGGATTTGAAGCAAGCAAATCTATGGGGAACGAAGAAATATTTTTAGTTGTCAAAACAACAAGAAAATCCACTTGCAACGGAAAAGATTCTTTCTCTTGTATGAAAGAATCTTTTTATATTATAAAAAATATAGGCGAAACGATGAAATTAGCATCTTGTTTTGCAAAAAGCAAATAGAAAGGAGAATGCAAAGGTCGATTTTGCAGAAGAAAAAATGAAATTTCGTCCATGTATTGATATTCACAATGGAAAAATAAAACAGATTGTAGGAGGTAGTTTATGCGATGCTGGAAATAAAGCAAAAGAAAATTTTGTAGCAGAACAAGATGGGGCTTATTATGCAAATTTTTATAAAAAAGACGGATTAAAAGGCGGTCATATTATTTTATTGAATGCGGTAGATTCCGAATACTATGAAGCAACAAAGAATCAGGCATTGTTAGCATTAAGTACCTATCCAGGAGGATTTCAGATTGGAGGGGGAATTACAGATCAAAATGCAGAGTTTTATTTAAATCATGGAGCCTCACATGTCATTGTTACTTCCTTTGTATTTAAAAATGGTGTTGTAAACTATGAAAATTTGAAGCGGATTTATCGAGTAACAGGAAAAGAACGACTCGTATTGGATTTAAGCTGTCGTAAAAAAGAAGGAGACTATTATATTGTTACCGATCGTTGGCAAAAGTTTACAGATGAGAAGATAACACTGGAATTGTTAGAACAATTATCCAGCTATTGCAGTGAATTTTTAATTCATGCCGTAGATGTAGAGGGAAAAGCAAATGGCATTGAAAAACCTCTTGTACAAATGCTTGGCAATTGGGGAAAAATCCCGATTACTTATGCTGGAGGGGTAGGAAGTTTTGAGGATTTAAAAATGTTGCGTACACTTGGAAAGAATCATTTGGATGTAACAATTGGAAGTGCGTTAGATCTTTTTGGAGGAAAGATGTCCTACCAGTCCGTGTTGGAAGTTTGTGATGAATCAATTTGATCGTTCAGAAACCAGATCCGTTTATAATAAAAGGAGGAAAAAATATGGCAAAATATAAGTGTAGTGTTTGTGGCTATATTTACGATGAAGCAGCATTGGGTGCTATAAGTAACTTGGAAAAATGTCCAGTTTGTGGACAGCCTGTTCGTGTATTTGAAAAATTAGACGAAAGTGCAGACAGAGCAGTAGAAGGAAACGAAGAAAATCCGCTTAGTTACGATGCAGCATATGCAAGAATGGATGAAAGCTGTCGTTATATGAAAGAGATTCATCAGATGGCAGTAACAGGAAAATCCATTATTGAAGCAATGGGAACACAAATGCCGATGCCAAATTGGGATGATATTTTGATTTTAGGCGCTCAGCTAAATCCACCACCATTGGATGAACATGAAGAAATAGATACAACGACAATTATAGGGACAAATGCAAAACGTCCAATGGTATTAAAAAATCCAGTTTACATATCTCATATGTCATTTGGAGCCTTGTCCAAAGAAACAAAGGTGGCTCTGGCAAAAGGTACTGCAATGGCAGGTTCTGCAATGTGCAGTGGGGAAGGTGGAATTCTTCCAGAAGAGATGGAGGCAGCCGATCGCTATATTTTTGAATATGTTCCAAACCGCTATAGTGTAACACCAGAAAACTTACGCAATGCAGATGCAATTGAAATTAAAATCGGACAGGGTACAAAACCTGGTATGGGAGGACATCTTCCAGGAGATAAGGTGACACCAGAAATTGCGAAAATAAGAAATAAGCCATTGGGGAAAGATGTCATTAGTCCTTCTAAGTTTGCAGATGTGAATTCAAAAGAAGACTTGAAAGAGTTAGTTGATATGCTGCGGTTTGCATCGGATGGACGTCCAATTGGAATTAAAATTGCAGCTGGAAGAATTGAAAAAGACCTGGAATACTGTGTGTTTGCACAGCCTGACTTTATTACAATTGACGGAAGAGGAGGAGCAACTGGAGCAAGTCCAAAACTAGTTCGAGATGCAACAAGCGTGCCAACGATATTTGCATTATATCGTGCCAGAAAGTATTTGGATGAAGCGGGGGAAGCCGCGAAACAGATTCAGCTTGTGATTACAGGAGGACTTCGAGTATCTTCTGATTTTGCAAAGGCAATTGCAATGGGAGCCGATGCAATTGCAATTGCATCCGCAGGTTTAATGGCAGCTGCCTGTCAGCAGTATCGAATTTGTGGAACGGGAAAATGTCCAGTTGGAGTTGCAACACAAGATCCAGAACTTAGAAAACGTTTTGCTGGAGAGGCTGCGGCACAGCGGGTTGCAAACTTCTTAAATGTGTCATTGGAAGAATTAAAAACGTTTGCACGAATTACAGGACATAAAAACCTACATGATTTAAATGTATCGGATCTCTGTACGATTCGTGAAGAAATTTCCAATCATACGAATATTCCACACGCATAAGATAAAAAAGTACGGTTTTAGTAAGGATTATAATACTAAAACCGTACTTTTTAAATCGTTTAATTTAAAATAGATTCTTTTAATTTTTGATTTACCGTTTCACGCAGCTGAATCAGATAATTGGAATCGGTTGGATAACAATCAAATGTGATCGGATCAATGTCCTTTTCAATTAATTCTATTACGGCATCGTATCCAATCTGCTTTTCTAATAAAGAGAGAGCACGAATATCGGAAAATGCTTCTTCCAATACCATCATACGGATGGAATCTTTTGGAGTTTGATCAATACCAGGATATACTAAAAATGCATCTCCCGATGGAAGAACTCCATCTGCATCAGTGCAAAGATAAGGATTGATCGGATTAAGGGATAAGAAACTATTATAAAAATTATATCCCCAGTGAAGAAATCCCTGGATCTGATATTTATAAAGCTGAACTCCAAGAATACGATTTTGAGAAGAAGGCATTGTAAAGAAACGATTGCTTACTTTGCTATCTTGTGCGCAACAATAATAGGTCCATAAATGAGGAACGTTGGCATCTAGGAATGGAGCAATTGCATCCGATGCAGCAGCAGGATAGGAAATCATTCCCTCTTTGTAATAAGCAACATCACTAATTGCGTCGATAATGCGAAAACTCTTTAAGTATTGATCAAATCGATTTCGAATCCAACGATACTGTTCGATACAGGCGGCGTTCGGTTCATCAAAAATATGGAAATACGTATGAGAAGCCATGTTTAAATCGACGAGTTTATTTGTCAATGCTGGCAAGAACGAATCCAAGAAAGCAATATAGGCTTCTGAATTGGATGGAGTATGCCAGCCAAATTGTTTCACTGTTCCGAGAAAACGCTGTTTTTGAACAAATTCTGTTCTAGTAACAATCTTAGTCTTTTTAATGTCTTCCTCTATTTCGATGTCCAGTTCAGATTCTTCTTCTGAATTGGAGATTTCTTTTTCCTGGTTTAATTCTGCCTTTAACGCTTCAAGTTCTTCTTCCGTTAATGGAACTTCTTCTTCAATTGTAACTTCCTCTTCATAAGTTTCATATTGATTTACATAAATATTCGGAGCAAATGCACCATCCCATTGACTAAACAGATGAGAAAGCTCAAAATTGCGGATTCCAGCTTGGCGACAAATAAAAACCCATCGTTCTAATTTGTCAAAATTAAATTCATATGTGTTCGTTGTTACATTATAGTCAATATCGGTTAATTGAATATTCGTACGTTCTCTTCCTTTTGCGGTATCTAATGGGGGATTCAATACTGGTGTCAGCATCATATTAATGCTGTGTTGAGCAGCATGAGAAATAAAGTTCTCTGTAATTGTCCACCACTGTTCAGAAAATGGTTCTACATGATAATAATTGGCTAAACAATCGGTGTGAAGCCATTCCGTATGAAGAATTTGCTGTTTTGGCAGTTCAATTGGAATTACTTCGATAGAAAGAGAAAGAGAAGGATACGTTTGGCCGTCCATTGTTTTAAATGTAAACTGAATTGGATAAGTTCCAACTTCTTTTGTGTCAGGTTTTATATCAATCCATAGGCTTTTCCACTGTGCTGTTGCAGTTAATGTACC
This sequence comes from Candidatus Fimimorpha faecalis, assembly GCA_018712075.1. Taxonomy (GTDB): domain Bacteria; phylum Bacillota; class Clostridia; order Lachnospirales; family Lachnospiraceae; genus Fimimorpha; species Fimimorpha faecalis. The sequence continues at coordinate 20,460 of DVHN01000046.1, read as the reverse complement.
ATTGCAATCGTCTAAAAGATCAGGAAAAATTCCTCCATCGAAACTTGTTGCGTGATAAGTTGAATGAGTGGATGGAACATAACAAACGTTACGTATTTGATAATGTTCTAATTCTGTATCCGTACAAATTGTTAATGGAACCACAGTTTGGTCAGTGGTACGATAGGCGATCTGGAAAGAAATGGTTTCTCCTTGTAATGCAGATAATCTCTGACAAGAGGTCCAAGTATTACTATCCGAGTTTGGAAATACCTTTTCTAATGAATGAATGAAATGAAACTCACAGGAATTTGTAGTTTGGGTCATAAAAAAATGCCTCCTTTTCTTATTTTTCAGTGACAGAATCCTTTGCTTTCTAACACTGTAGTGCCATAAGAAAAATAGTAAAGATTCCTATAAATAGACATAATTTTGTCGAATTTGTAGAATAATTTCTCTCTTGTATGGCTCATAATTATAAAAATTATATCATAAAAAAAGGTTTTTGGCAATTTATATTAATAAAAAGACAAAAATTGTTTCAGTTCTTGATAAAGTCGTGCAATTGGAAGTCCAACGACATTGTTGTAGTCACCATGAATTTTTTGAATATAAATGGCACAGCGACCTTGAATACCGTAAGCTCCCGCCTTATCCATAGGTTCTTTTGTGGAAATATAAGAATGGATTTCCTCCTCTGTCATTGGATACATCGTAACTTCGGTACATTCCGAAAATGTAAGAAAACGAGGGCTATCTTGCTGTAAAAAAATTGTAACGCCTGTATAGACCTGATGCGTTTGTCCTTGAAGAGAATGCAGCATTTGAAAAGCCTGTGTTTCACTGGATGGTTTTCCCATAATTGTTCCGTTTAAAGAAACGATAGTATCTGCTCCAATAATTAATGCAGGTTTTGTTTGTTTTAATGCGATATCTTGGGCTTTTTGGAAAGAAAGTTCCTCGACAATTTCATTTGGAATGGTGCGAGTGATAATTTCTTCTTTTTGGCTTGGGATTACTGTAAAAGAAAATCCAGCCTGTTCTAATAGTTCTTTCCGTCTTGGAGAGGCAGAAGCAAGAATAATATTTGGTAAATGCATGGAAAGGTCCTCCTTATATTAATTTGGCAGACTCATAAGAAAGGAGCAAAGTAGATTTTGTACTGCTCGTTTGGACTTTTATGGGTCTGCCAAGTGATTGATTTTCTTTTATTCGTTTTCAAAAAGTGGGGTAGAGAAGTAGCGTTCTGCTGTATCTGGAAGAATCGTTACAACCGTTTTCCCTTTACCCAGTTTTCTGGCGAGTTGGCGAGCCGCTGCTACATTGGTACCACTGGAAATTCCGACCATAAGTCCTTCCAAACGTGCCAGATCTTTTGCTGTCTGAATGGCTTCTTCATCGGAAACAATATAAATATGGTTATAAATTTGCGTATTGAGAATATCTGGAATAAGACCATCGCCAATTCCCATTTGAAGATGGGTTCCAACCGTTCCTCCAGCTAAGATTGCAGCGTTTTCTGGTTCTACTGCCCAAATTTCAATGTCTGGATTTTGAGCTTTTAATACTTCTCCAATTCCAGTAATCGTACCGCCCGTACCAATTCCTGAACAAAAGCCATGGATTGGGCCTGCTACCTGCTCCATAATTTCTAATCCTGTATGATGACGATGAACCATTGGATTGGCAGGATTCTCAAATTGCTGTGGAACATAGACATTCGGGTTTTCTTTTGCCATACGCAAAGCAGTAGCCAAACATTCATCAATGCAATCTCCAATATTTCCTGCATCGTGAATTAAAATGACTTCTGCACCATAGTGACGAACTAGTTTTCTACGTTCTTCGCTGACAGAATCAGGCATAATAATAATCGTTTTATAACCTTTTACAGCCCCAACTAAAGCTAATCCAATTCCTTGATTTCCACTTGTCGGTTCTACAATAATTGTATCAGGGTGAATTAACCCCTGTTTTTCTGCTGCGGTAATCATATTAAAGGCAGTTCTAGTTTTAATAGATCCCCCAACGTTTAATCCTTCAAATTTTACTAAGATTTCTGCACTATCTGGTTCTGATAGACGATTTAGGCGAATCATTGGTGTGTGACCAATTGCTTCTAATACATTGTTGTAAATCATAAATAAGTTTCCTCCCAGTTTTTTAATGATTATGTTTTTTGATATTTAAGTTATGCATAAATGAACAGATTTCCACATAAAGGAAAAGCACCGAATCCAAAAAGAATTCAGTGCTTTCTACCTGTGCCCCTGCCAAGGAATGCGGATGGCGGGACTTGAACCCGCACGAGGTCGCCCTCGTCAGATTTTGAGTCTGATGCGTCTGCCATTCCGCCACATCCGCTTCTCAACGACAAGATGTATTCTAGCATAACATGGAAAAAAAATCAAGAGTTTTTTTAAAAAAATTTCAAAAAATTTTTTTAATTATTTTTACTGCATATTTTATATGTGTTTTTAGGTTTATTTGTAAAATTTGGTTATTACAGCTGGAATTGCTATTTGGGGGCTTTGCCAAAAACAGACTTATACTAATCTTCTATCTCAACCAGAAGCGTTGAATATGCTTCGAGTCGCAGAGTTTCCAGAAGCGTTGGTTCCAACAATGGCAGAACAAGCGTTAAAAGAACTTCCAGAATCTCCAATTATTATTCGTGCGACTGCTATGGCAGAAAAAGATTATTTATTTAGTCTAAATTTGCAAAAAGTATCCGTTCAGCAAGTATATCGGGGAGAGGGAATCGAACCAGGTGATGAGGTTCAGATTGCTTTAAATACAAAATTTACGATTAATGCACAAACGATTGAGGGGATGGTAGCGGATGAAAAGATAGCAGAATTACATTTTGTAAATGAAATGGAAGAAGGAAAGGACTATCTTATTTTTTTGGAAAAAAAGATTGATCCATTAGATAAACGAGAGCAGCAGGCGATTTATCGTGTGGTGGAATCGGTAATTACACCAGTGTTTGGATATGAAGAAAGAGAAAATAAGATTGTAGATGTCTCAAAAAGTATATCTACATATATAGATTATGAATTGGTGAAAGACAATGAGTTTTTTGTAACTTCCCAGAAAACATTGGATGGATTTATGGAGCTGAAAAAGCAGCTTCTGGCACAGTTTCCGAAATCATAAAGAAAGTGGTAAGAGATTGCGTTTATAATGGTGACATATAAAATGGAAAATGGTATAATAAAACGCAATGGAAAAAATTTTGATAAAGCATTGCAAAACAGGAGGTAATTATGCCAGCTTTTTTAGAAGATATTCGTCCATTTTATGGAAATAGAGAACGCAATGATATGGGACAAACGTTGGAGGAGTTTTTGGAGGCATACGATCCAAAACGTTATGAGCAGCCAAGTGTGACAGTGGATACATTGGTTGTACAGCATCCAAACCAATTTGATACAGTGAATCAAGGATTAAAAGTATTAATGATTCAACGAGGCAATCATCCAAGCATTGGGAAATGGGCGCTGCCAGGTGGATTTATTGAGATGAGAGAGGATGGAATTGAGTCAGCCAAACGAGAATTACAGGAAGAAACAGGTTTGACGGGAATTCCAATTGAGCAGATTCATGCCTGGGATCAATGGAAACGAGATCCACGTTCTCGTATTGTAACCATTGCATATTTGGCTTTAGTGGAAGAGGGATTGCATCCAAAAGCAGGGGATGATGCAGCAGATGCATGTTTCTTTGATGTGGAATTTAATCTTATAAAAAAAGAGCAGGATAAGGAGAAGCGTTATGATACCTATCATCTTGCACTTTCCAATAAAGGGAAGGAAACGGTTCTTTCTGCGACGCTTGTACTGTCTCAGAATTGTCATTCACTGATTCGCCAAAAACATCTGGAAATTATTGAAAATGATGGATTCGCCTGTGATCATGCCAGAATTATTGCACAGGGTTTGCTCTATATTGAGGCATTGCTAAAACAGCAGAGAAAAGAGGATTGATAAGCAAATGAAGGGAAAAACAAATGCAATGCGTCTTCTGGAACAGGCAAAAATTCCGTTTTCAACGGTGGAATATGAAGTCGATGAGTCTGATTTATCGGGAGAACATGTGGCAGCACAGCTTGGTCAGCCTGTCGAGCAAGTGTTTAAAACACTTGTTGTACGAGGAGAAAAGAATGGAATTATGGTATGTTGCATTCCAGTTGCAGAAGAACTGGATATGAAAAAGATTGCCACACTGACGAAGGATAAAAAAGTAGAAATGATTCATGTAAAGGAATTGCTTGGATTAACGGGATATATTCGTGGAGGATGTTCTCCAATTGGAATGAAGAAGAAATATCCAACTTATATTGACGAGACGGCAATTCTATTTGATCAGATTTATATTAGTGCTGGAGTAAGAGGAGCGCAAATTGTAATCAGTCCAGAACAGCTTATTTCTTATGTGGATGCGAAGGAAGCGGATCTTGTAAAAGAAAAATAATAGAAGTAACCTCTTTACAATCCGTGAAAAATGTGGTATTATCTAATGCGTGTACGCCAATCCTCAGCTCTTGGATACTCCAACCATCGCTTGGGATTTGGTCAGAATAAAATTTAAGGAGGAAATCACTATGATTTCAAAGGAAAAGAAAGCAGCGATTATTGCTGAATATGGAAAGAAACCTGGAGATACTGGTTCACCAGAAGTACAGATTGCTTTATTAACAGCTAGAATTACAGAGTTAACAGAGCATTTAAAAGAGAATCCAAAGGATCATCACTCCAGAAGAGGTCTTCTGATGATGGTAGGTCATAGAAGAGGTTTGCTTGATTACTTAAAGTCTAAAGATATCGAAGGATACCGTGCTTTAATTAACAAATTAGGAATCAGAAAGTAAGACACGTTAGGGTGGAGGAATCCACCCTATCTTTGCTCTATAAGTTTCTACGGTGTTTGAATTACTTTGATAGGAGGATTTTCCGAGACCGCTGAAAACAACATAAGCGTTCGTTTGTGTTGTTTTCAGTAGTTTCGGCATCTTCTATCTGCAGAAGAAATAAAATAGAGCAATTCAAATCGACAATTTAAGTTATTACAAAATTTTTGAGAGTTAAAGGAGTTTACTATGTATAAGAGTTTTTCTATGGAGCTGGCTGGAAGAACATTAACAGTGGATGTTGGAAGAGTCGCAGCGCAGGCAAATGGTGCAGCATTTATGCATTATGGAGATACCGTTGTACTTTCTACTGCGACTGCATCGGAAGAACCAAGAGAAGGAATTGATTTTTTCCCATTAAGTGTAGAGTATGAAGAAAAGTTATATTCGGTTGGAAAGATTCCAGGAGGGTTTAATCGAAGAGAGGGAAAGGCATCCGAGAATGCTATTTTAACTTCCCGTGTTATTGACCGTCCAATGCGTCCATTATTCCCAAAGGATTATCGAAACGATGTGACATTAAACAATATGGTTATGTCTGTAGATCCTGAATGTAGTCCAGAGTTAACGGCCATGCTTGGTTCTGCGATTGCAGTTGCAATTTCGGATATTCCATTTGATGGACCAACTGCCAGTACACAGGTTGGAATGATTGACGGAGAATTTATTTTCAATCCAACTTCAGAGCAAAAGAAGATTTCAGATTTGGCATTGACGGTAGCATCCACAAAAGAGAAGGTAATTATGATTGAAGCGGGTGCGAATGAGATTCCAGAAGCGAAAATGATTGAAGCGATTTTTGCTGCTCATCAAGTGAATCAGACAATTATTGCATTTATCGAGAAGATTGTAGCAGAATGTGGAAAACCAAAACATTCTTATGAGAGTTGTGATGTTCCAGCTGATTTATGGGAAGATATGACTTCTGTAATTAGTTCCGATGAAATGGAAACAGCAGTGTTTACCGATGAAAAGCAAAAAAGAGAAGCCAATATTCATGAATTAAAAGTAAAATTAGAAGAGCGCTATGAGGAAGAACATCCAGAATGGATGCCTCTGATTGGAGAAGCGTTATATAAGTATCAAAAGAAGACAGTTCGTAAAATGATCTTAAAAGATCATAAACGTCCAGACGGACGTGCAATTAACCAAATTCGTCCATTGGCCGCAGAAATTGACTTACTGCCACGTGTTCATGGTTCTGCAATGTTTACAAGAGGTCAAACACAAATCTGTACGGTTACGACGTTGGCACCATTATCCGAAGCACAGCGCCTGGATGGATTGGATGAAAATGAAACAAGTAAACGATATATGCATCATTATAACTTCCCATCTTATTCGGTTGGAGAAACAAAACCGTCCAGAGGACCAGGAAGACGTGAAATTGGACATGGAGCATTGGCAGAACGTGCACTTGTGCCAGTTCTTCCAACTGAAGCAGAGTTTCCATATGCAATTCGTACGGTATCGGAAACATTTGAATCCAATGGTTCTACGTCACAAGCTTCGATCTGTGCCTCTTCCCTGTCTTTAATGGCAGCAGGTGTTCCAATTCATAGTGCAGTAGCAGGTATTTCAGCAGGTCTTGTTACAGGAGAGACGGATGATGATTATATTGTTTTAACAGATATTCAGGGATTGGAAGACTTTTTTGGAGATATGGATTTTAAAGTGGCGGGTACTCATAAAGGTATTACAGCGATCCAGATGGACATTAAAATTCATGGCTTAACAAGACCAATTATTGAAGAGGCAATCGCACGTACAAGAGAAGCGAGAATTTATATTTTAGATCATGTTATGGCTCCATGTATTCCAGAACCAAGAAAAGAAGTTGGAAAGTACGCACCTAAGATTGAACAAATTCAGATTGATCCAGATAAGATTGGAGATGTTGTTGGTAAGCAAGGAAAAGTAATTAATCGTATTATCGATGAGACAGGAGTAAAGATTGACATTTCCGAAGATGGATTAGTTTCTATTTGTGGTACCGATGCAGAGATGATTCAAAAAGCAGTAAATGCAGTAGATTTACTTGGTCATGACTTTGAAGAGGGACAAGTGTTACAAGGAAAAGTAGTAAGTATTAAAGAATTTGGCGCATTTTTAGAGTTTGCACCTGGAAAAGAAGGTATGGTGCATATTTCTAAAATATCAAAGCAGAGAATTAACCGTGTCGAAGATGTCTTAACGCTTGGAGATGTTGTAACAGCCGTTTGCCTTGGAAAAGATAAAATGGGCAGAGTAAGTTTTAGTATTAAAGATGTAAAATAAGAAGGAACGGTGAGGCTGTTGTCACTTCACTCAGAAACATATGGCTCACGGATGAGAGGAATATGTCTGGGGAAGGAAACAGCCTTTTCTTTATCCCTTATACAGATTAGATAGAAGTTTTGTAAATGGACATTAGAAAGGATTGGTAGAAAGAATGAGGAAACTTATCGATTTAATTACGGATAAAGTGAGTGAGGCATTTGAAAAAGCTGGTTATGATGCTTCCTATGGAAAAGTGAGCGATTCCAATCGGCCAGATTTGTGTGAATATCAGTGTAATGGCGCAATGGCAGGTGCAAAAAGGTATCATAAAGCTCCGATTATGATTGCAAATGATGTAGTAACGTATTTACAAGAAGATGATATGTTTGAGGAAGTAAATGCAGTAAAACCAGGATTTATTAATATAAAGCTGTCAGGCGACTTTGTAACCGATTATTTGAAACAGATGAGAGAAGCGGATAAATTTGGATTGGAGGCACCTGAAACGGTTGAGACGATCATTATTGATTATGGCGGACCAAATGTAGCCAAGCCGCTGCATGTAGGTCATCTGCGTTCTGCGATTATCGGAGAAAGTATTAAGCGAATGAATCGTTATCAGGGACATCATGTGATCGGGGATGTACATTTAGGAGACTGGGGACTTCAAATGGGATTAATCATTGAAGAATTGAAAGAACGCAAACCAGATTTATGTTATTTTGATGAGAATTATACAGGAGAATATCCAAAAGAGGCTCCTTTTACGATATCGGAGTTGGAGGAGATCTACCCATGTGCAAGCGCTAAGTCCAAAGTGGATGAGTCATTTGCACAAAAGGCACATGAAGCGACATTCCAATTGCAAAATGGAGCTCGTGGATATAAAGCGCTTTGGAATCATATTATGAATGTATCGGTTACGGACTTAAAGAAAAACTATAAGAACTTGAATGTAGAGTTTGATCTTTGGAAGACGGAGAGTGATGCACAGCCATATATTCCAGATATGATTGAAATGATGAAAGAAAAAGGTCTGGCATATAGGAGTGAAGGGGCGTTAGTTGTAGATGTAAAAGAAGAAAACGATACAAAAGAAGTACCGCCTTGTATTTTAGTAAAATCAGATGGAGCTACGCTGTACTCTACAACTGATCTTGCTACAATTGTGGAACGTATGAAATTATTTCATCCGACAGAAATCATCTATGTCGTAGATAAACGTCAGGAAATGCATTTTACGCAAGTGTTCCGCTGTTCTAGAAAGGCTGGTACAGTGGAGGAAGATACAAAGTTGAAATTCCTCGGTTTTGGTACAATGAATGGAAAAGATGGAAAACCGTTTAAAACAAGAGATGGCGGTGTTATGCGTCTGGAAACATTGATTGCAGAAATTAATCAGGCTGTGTATGAGAAAATTATGGAAAATCGTGCGATTTCAGAAGAGGAAGCAAGAGAGACGGCGAAAGTCATTGGACTTGCAGCAATTAAGTATGGAGATTTGTCCAATCAGGCATCCAAAGATTATGTGTTTGACGTAGATCGATTTACTTCATTTGAAGGAAATACTGGACCGTATATTCTCTATACAATTGTGAGAATTAAGTCAATTGTAAAGAAATATAACGAGTTAAATGGAGAGAAAGAACTATTCCGGCTTCTTCCTCCAGTGAGTGTAAGTGAAAAGAAGTTGATGTTGGAACTTACAAAGCTCAATGAAGTATTGGAACAGAGTATTGCGGAACTGGCACCACATAAAATTTGTGCCTATATTTATGATTTGGCAAATCAGTTTAATAGTTTCTATCATGAGACAAAGATTTTATCAGAGGAAAATAAGCAAAAGCAGGAAGGTTATATTGCTTTGATTTTGCTTACACAGCAAATATTAGAAACTTGTATTGATTTACTTGGATTTGACGCACCAGAACGTATGTAAAAGGTCAAGATTTACATTGATGCCGCAGCAATAGGAGGTAAAAATGAGTGATTATAATGTGACACAGAAGTTTATATTTATGATACATCGCTATAAAAAAGTAATGGAGAAGGAATTGGCAGAAACAGGCATTCATCGAGGACAACATTATCTTTTGATGTATTTAGCGCATCATTCCGATGCTTCACAGACTGAAATCGCAAATTGCCTGAAAGTCTCTACTGCAACAATTGCTGTGGCAACAAAACGGTTGGAAAAAGGCGGTTATATTAATAAAGTTGTAGATGGAAACGATAACCGCTTTAATAAAGTAATGATAACCGAGAAAGGGGCATCTGTTGTAAAGCAGAGCGAACAAATTGTAAAGAGTCTGACGGAAGAAATGTATGATGGTTTCTCAGAAGAAGAACTCATGCAGTTAGGTGACTTTTTGGATCGTATTTATGAAAACTTAGGGAAAATTATGGAGGAAAAAACAGGTGAAACGCTATAAAAAGTATATTATGCCATATTGGGTTTGTTTTGTATTAGGTCCAGTTGGTATGATTATAGAGGTATTGGGAGAAGTCTTCTTGCCATGGTTTTTATCCCAGATTCAGGATAAAGGAATCGTAAATGAAGATGTGACATTTATTGTTGGAATTGGAATTTGTATGATAATTACAGCCATCTGTATGGCAGCAGGAGGCATTATGGGCGCCTATTATGCGTCCAAAGCAGCAATGTCATTTGGAGCGGATTTGCGTTTGGATATTTTTAAGAAAATTCAACAGTTTTCATTTAAAAATATTGATGAATTTAGTACTGGTTCTCTTGTAACTCGCTTAACAAATGATATTACACAAGTCCAAAACCTGATTATGCTTTTTTTAAGGCTCTGTCTTCGGGCACCAGGTATGCTGATTGGAGCTTTAATTATGGCGTTTGTTATGAACGCAAAATTAGCAATTGTAATTTTAGTCGTAATTCCAATTCTTGTGGCTGCCATTTCGATTATTATTAAGATTGGTTATCCTAGATTTGAATTAATGCAGAAGAAAATTGACCGATTAAATTCTGGTATTCAGGAGAGCCTTGTAAATATCCGTGTAATTAAATCGTTTGTTCGAAGCGATTTTGAAGAAGAAAAATTTCAAAAATTAAATAAAGACTTAAAAGAAACGAGTATGCGTGCATTTAAAGTTGTAATTTTCAATATGCCGGTTATGATGCTGGCGATGAATATTACAACGATAGCAGTTGTATGGTTTGGCGGCAATATGATTGTGGCTGGAACTATGACCGTTGGAGATTTAATGGCATTTACTACATATATTGTGCAGATTCTAATGTCATTAATGATGTTGGCTATGGTATTTTTGAATAGTTCCCGTGCAATGGCATCGTTAAAGCGTATTACAGAAGTATTGGATAAGGAAATTGATCTTACTGATGAAAACGCATCTTGTAAAAACCGTGATGTGGAAGATGGAAGTGTTGAATTTAGAAATGTAAAATATCGATATTATAAAGATTCGAGTGAATGGGTTTTAAACGATATTAATGTTCGAATTAAAGCGGGACAGACGGTTGGAATTATTGGACCGACTGGATGTGGAAAGAGTACATTTGTGTCCATGATTCCTCGTCTCTATGATGTGGATGAAGGAGAAGTTTTGGTGGACGGCGTTAATGTAAAGGATTATTCATTGAGAAACCTGCGTGAAGGTGTCGGTATGGTGCTTCAGAAAAACGTATTGTTTTCTGGAGACATTATGGAGAACTTACGTTGGGGAGATGAAAATGCTTCGGATGAAGAAGTGTTTGAAGTGTCCAAACGTGCACAGGCGCACGATTTTGTTATGGCGTTTCCAGATCAGTATAGAACAGAGCTTGGACAAGGGGGAAGTAACGTTTCAGGCGGACAGAAACAAAGACTTTGTATTGCCCGTGCATTGCTGAAAAAACCGAAAATTTTGATTTTAGATGATAGTACAAGTGCTGTGGATACGGCAACAGAGGCAAAAATCAGAGAAACTTTCTCTACGAGTTTGAAAAATGCAACGAAAATTATTATTGCTCAAAGAATTACATCTGTAATGGATGCGGATCAGATTTTGGTAATGGAAGATGGCAGAATTGTAGATCAGGGCGTTCATTCAGAGTTAATGGAGCGATGCGTTGAGTACCGTGAAATTTATGATTCACAAATGCGTAGGGAGGTGACTGCATAATGCCAGGACCAAGAGGAAAACAAGTGATAATAGGAAAGAAACCGAAAAATGTTAAAGGATCTATTTTAAGGCTGCTTTCTTATATTAAAGATGATAAATGGTTGTTTGGAATTGCCATGATCTGTGTAGTTGTCAATACAGGGGCATCGCTGTTAGGCTCTTATATGCTTCGTCCAATTTTAAATAATTATATCGTTCCAGAAAATGGGGTTGGTGATATTGCAGGACTTGCCAAGGCTTTGATGATTATGGGATGTGTTTATTTGGCAGGAGTCGTTGCTGCGTATTTTCAAGCTAGAATTATGATTGGTATTTCCCAGAGAGCATTGATGAAGTTAAGAGAAGAATTATTTGTCAAAATGCAAAAAATGCCAGTTCGCTTTTTCGATACAACGCCAAATGGAGAATTAATGAGCCGTTATACGAATGATGTGGATGCAGTTGGAGAAATGCTGAATAATACATTAATTCAATTATTTGCGGGAATGATCCAAATTGTTGGAACGCTTGGATTTATGGTTTACACCAATATATGGCTTACGATTTTAACACTTGTCATGACGCCAATTATGCTCAAAGCGGGAGGTTTTGTAGCAGGACATAGCCAGAAATTTTATCGAGAACAGCAGGCAGCGATTGGTAAACTGAATGGATATATTGAAGAAACGATTTCTGGACAGAAAGTTATAAAAGTATTCAATCACGAAGATCGGGCAATCGAAGATTTTATAGAGCTGAATTATGATTTAAAAGAGAAGCAGATGAAGGCTCAGTTCTTTGGTGGAATTATGGGACCAGTCATGGGAAATTTAAGCCAAGTAAGCTATTCATTGACTGCTGCAATCGGTGGTATTTTATGTGTCATGCATGGATTTGATAAAGGTGGTTTGTTAATCTTTGTAAACTATTCCAGACAGTTTTCAAGACCAATCAATGAAATCTCCATGCAGGTAAATACAATTTTTTCTGCACTGGCAGGTATTGAACGAGTATTTGATATTTTGGATATGGAAGAAGAGCCAGAGTTTGGTACAATTCCAAAAGAAGATCAGAGTCCAACCGATCAGTTGATTTATAAGCTGGATCATGTGGAGGGAGAAATTGTACTGCAAAATGTAACATTTGGCTATAACCCAGATAAGGTGATTCTAAAAGATATTACACTTTATGCCAAAAAAGGACAAAAAATTGCATTTGTTGGTTCCACTGGAGCAGGAAAAACGACGGTTACAAACTTGTTGAGTCGTTTCTATGAGATATCCAAAGGGCGTATTTCTATTGATACAATTGATGTTCGAAATATAGCGAAAGATGAATTGAGAAGAAATATTGCACTTGTGTTACAGGATACTCATTTATTTACAGGAACAGTGATGGAAAACATTCGATATGGACGATTGGATGCTACCGATGAAGAAGTAATTGCAGCTGCCAAGATTGCAAATGCAGATGGATTTATTCGGCATTTAGCAAATGGATATCAGACGATGCTGGAAGGGGATGGCTCTAATTTAAGTCAAGGTCAGAGGCAGCTTTTAAATATTGCCCGTGCCGCATTGTCGAAGGCTCCGATTTTAATTTTGGATGAGGCAACGAGCTCTGTCGATACTCGTACGGAACAGTTAATTCAAAAGGGAATGGATGCATTGATGGCAAGCCGTACTACATTCGTAATTGCACACCGCCTTTCTACAATACGAAACTCGAAGGCAATTATTGTATTAGAGCATGGACAGATTATTGAACGTGGTACGCATGAACAGTTAATGGAAAAGAAGGGACGTTATTATCAGCTTTATACGGGAAAAGCAGAATTAGATTAAATGGTTCTCGCTGCTGCATAGGAAAACTTCCAGATGCAGCAGCTTTCTGCTATTAAGTAGTATTTGTGATAGGACGTTGCTTGTATAAAGAAGTAGCCCCAATCATTGATTTTAGGCAGGGATTGTGGTATATCAATAGATGAGGAGGTAATTATGGACAAAGAAAAATTAAATGATATATTATTAGGAACAAAGTTTGATAAAGCAAAAATGGATGCGTTAACATTTGACGAGTTAATAGAACTGTATGAAGCTGCACTCTATTCTATGATTCGGAATAAAGGGCAGGAGAGAAGAGCAAAGTTTTTTCAGAGTCGTGCTCAAGTCTTTTATATGTTAATTTTAGAGCGAATGATGACGGTAGATCAGATATTCGTTTTGTTTTCCAATGTAAGTAAACTTCCATATGTAGTCTGTGATGAAAAAACGTTTGATGATCAAATTTATCTTTTTATGGAAGAAGACAAGGCAGCTGCGAAAAAAGATAGTAATAAGTTTCAATCCGTTGTAAAATTGGAAAAAAATCAACTCAAAAACTTTTATTTAAGTTTATATCCGCTTGGTATTAATGCTCTCATCGTAAGTGCGGGAGAAAAACGAATTCGTATTCAATTAAAAGAGATTTGTACAGAACCCGATTTTTCCAAAATACCAGAAGAAAAGCGCCCAGTTACGAATCCAGAACTGCAATTAACTTCCATTTATTATGTTCAGCAGTTAAGAGAACAGATTCAAAATGGTGAAAAAAAAGATTTGACAGAAATGTTAGAAGAAATCCATGCAAATTTAAAGAGTGGAAAGTTCTTCCTGATCTATCGTAAATCAGAAAATGAGGAAGGGAGCCCAGAGAAGATTGAACTTCCATCTGTAAAGTTAAAAAATGGGGAGATTTTTCATCCGATCTTTACGGATTTAAATGAAGTGTTAAAATTCCCGAATGTAAAAACGTTTCATCCAATGATCTTAGATTTAAAAAGTATTTTTAAGCTTTTGGCACCAGAAGTAAAGGGCGTGATTTTAAATCCCCAAAGTGTCCAGATTATGGTGACAAGAGAAGTGATAAACAAAGAGAAATAAGGTTTGAAATTAAATGAAAAAAAAGAGATTAGTAATCGGAATTCTTGCTCATGTAGATGCAGGAAAGACAACATTAGCGGAAAGTATGCTTTATTTGAGCGGAGCAATTCGGAAATTGGGGAGAGTCGATCATAAAGATGCTTTCTTGGATACGAATGAGATGGAACGTGCTAGAGGAATTACCATTTTTTCGAAGCAGGCAGAGTTAATGTTTGGGACAACCGAAGTGACGTTGCTGGATACACCAGGACATGTCGATTTTTCCGCAGAAATGGAACGCACGCTGCAAGTGTTGGATTATGCTATTTTAGTCATCAGTGGTGCAGATGGAGTACAGGGACATGTTCAAACCTTATGGAGACTATTGGAGCAGTATCAGATTCCAGTCTTTTTATTTATCAATAAAATGGATCAAGAAGGTACGGATTCTCAAAAGATTATGGAAGAGCTCCAAAAAAGTTTAGATGAACGCTGTATTGCATTTGGAAGAGAGCAAGATCAGGAAGTATTTATGGAAAACTTGGCAGTCTGTGATGAAGCGGTATTGGAATATTATTTGGAAAAAGGATTTCTTTCTCATAAACAGATTGTAAAAATGATTGTGGAAAGGAAGGTGTTTCCTTGTTATTTTGGATCTGCATTAAAAATGACTGGGGTTAAAGAATTTATGAAGGAAATGAAATCCTATACGGAATGTCCACAGTATCCAGAGCAATTTGGAGCAAAAATTTACAAGATAGCAAGGGATGCACAAGGAAATCGTTTGACTTATATGAAGATTACTGGAGGAACGTTAAAAGTAAAGATGGCATTGACGAATACGGTTGGGGATTCTCATTCGTCCAATGGGATCTGGGAAGAAAAAGCGGATCAAATACGAATCTATTCAGGAAGCCAGTTTAAAACAGTGGATGAAGCAGAAGCTGGAATGGTTTGTGCGGTTACTGGGTTGACAAAAACCTATTCTGGGCAAGGACTTGGAATCGAAGAAGCTTCTGATATGCCAATATTGGAGCCAGTTCTTACTTATAAAATTCAGCTTCCGCAAGGCAGTAATGTTCACGATATGTTTATTAAGCTTCGTCAGTTAGAAGAAGAGGAACCACAGCTTCATATTGAGGAATCATTAAATGAGATTCATGCTCAAGTCATGGGAGAAGTGCAGATTGAAATTTTAAAGCATATGATTCAAGAACGATTTGGAGTGTTGGTAGAGTTTGGAGAGGGAAACATTGTATACAAAGAGACGATTAAAAATACAGTAGAGGGAGTTGGACATTTTGAACCGCTTCGTCACTATGCGGAAGTTCATTTGATTTTGGAACCTGGGGAACCAGGAAGTGGAATGACATTTGATAGCATATGCAGTGAAGATCGCCTAGACCGCAACTGGCAGCGATTGATTTTAACTCATTTGGAAGAAAAGAAACACTTGGGTATATTGACAGGATCGGAGATTACCGATATGAAAATTACACTTGCTTCAGGGAAAGCGCATCTCAAACATACAGAAGGTGGAGATTTTCGGCAGGCAACTTATCGTGCGGTGCGTCATGGATTAAAAAGAGCAGAATCGGTCTTATTAGAACCAGTTTATGAATTTCGTTTGGAATTGCCATCCGATATGGTTGGACGTGCGATGACGGATATTCAAAAAATGCATGGACGATTTCAGCCTCCGATCATAGATCAAGATCGGAGTATTCTTACTGGTATCGTTCCAGTTGCAACGATGAGAAATTATCAGACCGAAGTAACGGCCTATACAAAGGGGGAAGGAAGACTGTTTTGTGATTTAAAAGGGTATGAGCCATGTCACAATGCAGAAGAAGTAATTGAGAAAATTGGATATGATGCCGAGGCGGATTTGGAAAATCCGACAGGTTCCGTATTTTGTGCGCATGGAGCTGGTTTTGTTGTAAACTGGGATCAGGTAGAAGATTATATGCATTTAGAATCGGTATTGCAGCCAGCTAAACAGGAGGAGTCAAAAGAGGAAAGGAAGAGTTCTCCATTGCCGCCAGTTCAAAGTTCTGTAAGCTGGGGAGATGACAAGGAGCTGGAGGAGATTTTTAATCGTACTTATAAGATGGATTCTTCAAAACGACGCAGCTGGGGACGGGAAACGGGTCCAATTACAAGAGAGTATAACAAAACCCCAAAACCAAATTCAAATAAGGAAGCTCCAGAAGAGTATTTGCTTGTAGATGGGTATAATGTAATTTTTGCATGGGAAGAACTGAAAGAGCTGGCAGAAGTTAGTATTGAAAGTGCAAGAGATAAATTAATGGATATTCTTTGTGATTATCAAGGTTATAAAAAAATGACAGTAATACTGGTGTTTGATGCCTATAAAGTCAAGGGAAATCCAGGTTCTGTCATAAAGTACCATAATATTCATGTGATTTATACGAAGGAGGCTGAGACGGCGGATCAGTATATTGAAAAAGCAGTTCATGCAATTGGAAGACAGCATAAGGTAACGGTGGCGACGTCAGATGGATTGGAACAGGTAATTATTATGGGACAGGGAGCCCAGAGACTTTCTTCGCTTGGGTTAAAAGAAGAAATTGAGGAAATGAAAAAGGAGATTCGGAAGGAGTATTTAAATAAGCCTTCCAATAAGAAAAATTATTTTTTAGACCATGCCTCCGAGGAAATTACCGATTTAATGGAAGAAGTACGGCTTGGAAAGAAAACATTTTAAACAAGAAACGATACGGGAAAGGAATGGTGCAGAAATGGAATATATTGATATGCATGTGCATTCTACATTTTCAGATGGTACCTGCACTCCAGAAGAGTTAGTACAAATTGCACAGGAAAAAAATTTAAAAGCATTTGTGTTAACCGATCATGATACCGTTGCAGGTGTGGAAAAAACAATAAAGGCAGCAGAAGGAAGTGGAGTTTTGGTACTGCCAGGAATTGAAGTTTCAGCAGTTTATCAGAGCAAAGATATTCATATTCTAGGATATGATGTAGATATTCATAACGAAGAGTTTTTAGAACAGTTGGATCATTATCAAAAAGAGAGAGAAAATCGTAACGATCGGATGATTCAATTGTTGGCGGAACATGGGTTTTCCATTAGCAAGAAAAAGATAGAAGAACGCTTTCCAGGAGCCGTAATGACACGAGCACATTTTGCTCGGTATTTATGCGACGAAGGTCAAGTTTCGACTGTAAGGGAAGCATTTGAAAAATATATTGGAGTAGGGTGTCCGTGTTATTTACCGAAAAAGGAGATTACACCAGAAGAAGCAATGCGGTGTATTCAAATTGCAGGCGGACATCCTGTATTGGCTCATCCAATGCTCTATCATATGGAACGAAGGGAAATTGAAGTGCTAGTTCGCTATTTGATTTCATTGGGATTGGAGGGAATTGAGGCAATTTACTCCAATAATTCTAAAGAAGAGGAACAGTATTTACGTCAGCTTGCAAAGAAATTTGGGCTTTATATTACAGGCGGATCGGATTTCCATGGAAGTAATAAGCCCGCCATTCAAATGGGAACTGGAAAAAATAATATTCGTGTACCAGCAGAACTATTAAAAAATATATGGAAAAATTGATCATAAAATAAGACGATTACTGCCTAGAGAGGCAGGAGTCTTTTCCATCTGATAAAACTCTGTCGGAATAGTATGAGGTGATGAGAATGCATGATACGACAAAGAAGAAAATTGAGTTCATTGTTCAGGTTATATATGTAGCGATTGTGTTATTGCTTTGTTATATAGGACTACGGATTGCTGTATTGGTCTGGCCGTTCTTTTTAGCATTACTGCTTGTGGCATGCATTAATCCTCTTGTGCAGTTGATTTACCGAAAACTAAAAATCAATCAGCAAGTAACATCGGTAATTATTTTGGTAGCTTTGTATTCGGGCGTTGCTTTTTTAATTTTTGCTGTTTGTACAAAAATTATTTTTGGAATTAAAGAAGTGTTTCGTCAGCTTCCGATTTATTACGAAGAAACGTTAAAACCTGCGTTAGATAATTTTGCAGGATGGACCGAAGGATGGCTTGTAAATATACCAATTGAGCAGCTTCAAAATATTGAAAGTATTGGAAATAGCATTTCCAATGCTCTTACAAATTTTATTAGTTCGATTTCGGATTATGGTATTGCATTTGTCACGGATCTAATTGGTGGAATTCCAGGCTTATTGATTTCCATTGCTTTTGCCATTTTATTGTCGTTTTTTATTAGTCTGGAATACGATAAGATGATGGGATTTTTTAGAACACAACTTCCAGATAAGATTATTTCCAAAACAGATGAGTTAAAAATGCTTTGTAAAGATACGATTTTTAAGTACATTAAGGCATGGATGATTCTTATGGTTTGTACCTTTGTGGAGTTAAGTATTGGATTTTTTGTAATTGGAATTAGTAATCCAATCGGAAAAGCCGCAGGAATTGCTATTTTTGATGCATTACCTGTCTTTGGTACAGGGGGAATTATGATTCCATGGATCATCATAGAGCTATTTCAAATGAATTACAAAATTTCTTTTAGTCTTGCTATCTTATATATTATTGTGACAGTAATCCGAAATATGATTGAACCGAAAGTAGTAGGGGATCAGCTTGGATTAAATCCAGTTGTTTCGCTGATCTCGATTTATATGGGATATCGATTACTGGGAGTTATGGGAATGATTTTATTTCCAATTTTAGCTCAGATTTTATTAACACTTCACCAAAATGGAACAATACAGCTGTATAAAGAACGCAACAAAAAACAAGAATAGAAAAAACGCTTTCTTTTGGGAGAAGAGAACGAATCAATCGCTGTGATTTTACTTTTCTACCGATAAGAGAGCGTTTTCTATTTTATGGATTTATTTACATTGTTTAAGGATAAAATTATTTTTCATATGGATTTTTCGCTGGAACGAATAATTCCTGTCTTAATTGTTGTAATGAGATGTCTTCTTCTACCGCAATTTGGGCGAGAGAAGAGAAATCTGGTTTTTGTTTTGTAACGCCATATCCATGTCCTTTGCGTATCGTAACTGGTCCATATAGTGTATTCACATTTTCCAAAGATGCGGTCATGCAATAACGATCACAAGTTGTTTTTCGGATATTCCAAGCCGTTGTATGTTTTAATAAAACTTTGGCGAGGTGATTGGCGTACTCTGGACGACAAATACAGCAAAGCATTTGTCCAGGATGACTCTTCTTCATCTGAATTGGGGTTGTCCATACATCTACCGCACCATTGTGCCAAAGTTGGTCGCAGGCAAAACTGATATCTTCTCCACTCATATCATCTAAATTACACGAAAGTTGAACAACGGTATCATTTGGATCATCAAAAGAAGCTGGAAGCTGGGCACTATCAGGCAATGCAGGATCGGTATTTTCAACGACGGTACCTGAAAAAACACGAACGCAATTTGCCATATCATAGTCATTTTCTCCAATTCCACAGCCAATTTTTTCTGTTGTCATAACAGGAAGATAGCCAAATTCGTCTGCAAAATAAGTTAAAATCGCAGCTCCTTCTGTGGTACATAATTCATCTGAAATCGGCCCTCCATAGGATGGAACACCTTGAAGTAAATAAGCGACTTCTGGAGTTGGAACTGGAACTGAACCATAATCCCTTGTTATAAAACCACTTCCTACATGGATTGGAGAGACAATAATACGTTCTGGTTTTAGTTTTTCAATCAGTATGCAAACTCCGATAATGGAAGTAATGCGTTCTGGATAGACCGTTTCTTCCAGAGAAAAGCAATTGCAGGCGGTCATTTTTGCTTCTGCAATCATTTCATAAATTGTAGCAGCATCTTCTTTTACTTTCTTACTAAAAGGAAGTGATAGGATGAATTCCTTTATACTGGATAAATCGTATTGAGAAAAGGAAAACTCATTTGAAGTAGAAATTGTGAGTTTTGTTCCCTGTACGTTACATTTCGAAGATGGGATGGCAGAAATAGAAGTATTGAAACTGCCAAGCTGATTCATTGTATCCAAAAATTGCTGCTGATCTTCTTGAGATAATAGCTCATAGAGTGCGGACATTAGCCGGTTGCCAGATGCTCCCATATTACATTCAATATAAAATTCCCTCATTTACTTTGGCAAGGATCTTCTTTTGAAAATAAGATTCGCTGGAACGAATGTTAGTTCTCCATATCCTTGCCTCCTCCTTCCTATAATGTCAAGCCTAAAAACATTGATTTTTCAGGCTTTTTCTAACTTGTTACCTCATATAAACAGAGCCAAAAGTGATGAA
>DVHN01000045.1 GCA_018712075.1 Candidatus Fimimorpha faecalis | reverse complement strand
AGCAGATTTACAGTCTGTCCCCTTTGGCCACTCGGGAATCCATCCGAATATCTCTCTGACAGTGATAAACTATATCATACTTCTGAAAAAAATGCAAGGTTTTTTTTTAAAAAAAATTGTATTAATTTTTGTACACAATTAAGTCACTTTTTTCTAGCCATATTTCAACCGTTTAAACCAATTCTTCCTCGAAACCATTATAAGTCACAATGAAAAAGAAGAAGTTCCTTTTCTCAAATTGAATAAAGAACTTCTCCCATATTACTATTTTGATTCCATCACATAAACCGTCGCCGATATAGGAGGTACTTCCACAACTAAATAGCCTTCTTCGTATCCTTCTGCTTTATGTCCTACATTATAGCCATTTCGGCCAGTCTGCATCACTCGTGTCATAACTCCGTTCTCCGGCAAATTAATTTCCCAAATTGGAACACTTACTGTACGATAATACTCTGCATTATTAATAATAATAACCGCAGCATCTTCTTTACAGAATCTTCCATACACAACTAACTGATATTCGCCCAGCAAATCCTTATAAGAACCAAGGCGCAGACAACGATATTTTTTGTGAATACCAATCATATATTTATGGAATTCAATCAGTTCCCAATCTTCCTTACCCCAAGGATAAGTACGACGATTATCTGGATCCGTCCATCCAACTTGGCCTGCTTCATCTCCATAATAAACGGTTGGCGCTCCAGGCCATGTCATTTGCATAACAACGGCTTCTCGGAATACTCCTTTACATACTCCTTCTCCAGCTGCTCTTGGACCAAGCGAAGCCGTCCTTCCTACTCTACGATTCGTTCTCGTTAAGAAACGAGAATGGTCATGATTTGACAATTCATTCATTGCCACATCCAGCGATTGTCTTTGAAATTTACTCATGTTGTAGCGCATTGTATTAAAAAACCAGCCTGAGTTTCCATAAAGCTGATCATTAATATGATCGCTATGTTTTTCTATACCAGTTAAAAACCAAGTAATTGGTTCCATAAACGCATCATAATTCATTACAGTATCCCACTGATCTCCCTCCAGCCAAGAGCTTGGATCTCCGTAATGTTCCGCAAGAATAATTGCATTTGGATTTATTTCCTTTACAGCTTGACGAAATTTTCTCCAAAATTCATGATTATAGGATACACTATGTCCAAGGTCCGCAGCGACGTCTAAACGCCATCCATCAATATTATAAGGAGCAGACACCCATTTTCTTCCAATATTCAGTACATATTCTTCTACTTCTGGGGAATCCTCATAATTCAACTTTGGTAATGTATCATGCCCCCACCAGCCATCATAATCCTTATTATATGGCCAATGATCGGAATGAAAACTAAAAAAATTATGATATGGGCTATCCTTAGCGATATAAGCTCCTGGCTCATATCCCTCTTCGTGTTCATAAATCTGCTCTCGATCTAACCATTTATTAAATGATCCGCAGTGATTAAATACACCGTCCAAAATAACCTTCATACCTCTTTTATGAATTTCTTCTACTAAATCTGCAAAATAAGCATTACTTGCTTCCAGATTTTTCTTTGAAGCAACCCTCTTAATATAACGTCTGGCATGCTTATTTTTTAAATCTCCTTCTGCCAGCAGTTCTTCACAATCATCTTCGATAATTCCAAAGTGAGGATCAATATAATCATAATCTTGAATATCATATTTATGATTAGAAGGAGAGACAAACAGAGGATTAAAATAAATAACCTCCACACCAAGTTCTTGAAGATAGTCTAACTTCTGTCTCACACCTTGCAAATCACCACCATAAAAACAACGCACATCAAATGCTTCTGGATATTTTTCCCAATCTGTTACTCGGACACAATGGCCTCCGATATAAGCATACTCTCTATCCACAGGATCATTCTTTTGCTCTCCATTACAAAATCGATCCACAAAAATTTGATAGAAAACAGCCCCTTTTGCCCACTCAGGAGTATGAAAACCTGGCGTAATTGAGAAATGATACATAGCCTGAAGATCTGCGGTTGGTCCTAATTTATTATAAAAACAAGTTTCTTTTCCAAGATTAATTTCAAAATAATACAATATCCTATCATTTTTTACAGTTAATTTCGTTTGATAATAGTCAAAACGTCCCGCAGTTTCCACCTTTTCCATTTTTACTTCAGTATTACTATAAATCAAATACACTTGGTCTACATTGTCTTTTGCTGTTCGGAAACGAATGGTAACTTCTTGATTGCACTCTGGCTCTGCTGGAAAACGATACTCTGCGGTTTCGTCACAAAAAAGAGCCCGTTTGTCTATATGATATTTAGGGTTCATACTTATACTCCATTTCCTCGTTATCCTGATTCCTGTAGTCATTTTCTTCTATTTATTTTGCAATAAGTCAGGGTCTACTTTTCATTTTATAATATATCTACCATTTGTACAACTAGATTTTGAAAAATTTTCAAAATTCGTGATTTTGTCCAAGTAAGCACTTGACTTAAAAATTTCTTAACAAGCTTTTTATATTGATACTGGAGAAAGAGAAAAGGACGGCTGGGGGGCCGTCCTTTTCTGGAGAAGGTATTTCATTTCTTATGGGGTGTAGCAAAAAACTATACAATGTATTGGGGGTTTACGGTTATTATTATAACATCAGCCACCAATAAAGTCTGCACAAAAATACATATTTTATTTTTGTTATTTTGTGCAGGTTCACATTTCATTCTTTCACTTTTGTGAAATATTTATCAAAACATTGCCTCAAATTCTTCTGTACCAATTTTTTCTTTTTCCAGAAGTAAGTTCGCACATTCATGCAGCACATCCATATGCTCCTGAATATGCCGTCTTGCTTCCTCATAACAAAAATCTATAATTTTTTTAACTTCAGTATCAATTTCAGAAGCAACTTTTTCTCCATAACTTCTCGTATGCGCCAAGTCTCTTCCGATAAATACCTCATCTTCATCGTTGTCATAATTAATTAAACCAATTTTTTCTGACATACCATATTTCGTCACCATGGCACGGGCCAATTGCGTCGCCTGCTTAATATCTTGGGATGCACCCGTTGTAATGTCATTGAAAATCAGCTCTTCTGCAATTCTTCCACCAAGCGCCACCATAATATCTTGCAGCATTTTTCCCTTTGTATTAAACATTTCATCTTTTTCTGGAAGCGGCATTGTATATCCAGCAGCCCCCATTCCTGTAGGAATAATGGAAATAGTATGCACAGGTCCTACATCTGGCAATACATGGAATAAAATGGCATGACCTGTTTCGTGATAGGCAGTAATCTTCTTCTCCTTCTCACTAATTACTTTAGAATGTTTTTCTGCTCCAATACCAACTTTAATAAATGCTTTTTCAATATTCTCTTGACAAATACATGGTGATTTTTCTTTTGCTGCTAAAATTGCTGCTTCATTCATTAAGTTTTCCAAATCTGCTCCTGTAAAACCAGCCGTTGTCTGAGCAATCCTATGAATATCTACATCATCACTCATTGGTTTATTTTTCGTATGGACAGTCAGGATCTCTTCTCGTCCTTTGACATCTGGACGTCCTACTGCTACTTTACGGTCAAATCGACCTGGACGCAAAATAGCAGGGTCTAAAATATCCACACGATTCGTTGCAGACATTACGATAATTCCTTCATTAACTCCGAAACCATCCATCTCTACTAACATTTGATTTAATGTCTGTTCTCGTTCATCGTGTCCTCCTCCCATACCAGTTCCTCTTCTTCTGGCTACTGCATCAATTTCATCAATAAAAACAATGCATGGAGCATTTTTTTTCGCTTCTGCAAACAAATCCCTTACACGAGATGCACCAACACCTACAAACATTTCTACAAAATCGGAACCAGAAATACTAAAAAATGGAACACCTGCTTC
The DNA here is from genome assembly GCA_018712075.1 of Candidatus Fimimorpha faecalis. Classification (GTDB taxonomy): domain Bacteria; phylum Bacillota; class Clostridia; order Lachnospirales; family Lachnospiraceae; genus Fimimorpha; species Fimimorpha faecalis. The sequence goes on along the minus strand of DVHN01000045.1, from coordinate 74,485 downwards.
TCCTGCAACTGCCTTCGCCAATAAAGTCTTACCCGTTCCTGGAGGACCTACCAATAAAATTCCTTTTGGGATTCTAGCTCCCAAATCGGTATAACGTTTTGGATTACTTAAAAAATCAACTACTTCTTCCAGCTCTTCTTTTTCTTCTTCCAGTCCTGCTACATCTTTAAAAGTTACTTTTTTGCCAGACGGAATCATCAGTCTAGCTCGACTCTTCCCAAAATTTAGCATGGCATTTCCGCCATTGCCTCCATTTGCACGTCCCGACATAATGGAAAATAAAAGGAAACATCCAACTAGTACTAATAGCGTTGGAACAATACTTGTCATAAAATAATTCTCTTGCGGAACGTCTTCAAACCTTGTCATCAGATTATAAGCATCCAGATATTGTTTCTCTGCAATGACATCTGGAACCACAACTACCACAGTCGTACCGTCATTTAAGTTTAAACGGACTTTTCCTGTCGGCGTTTGCTTATTTTGAGAAATAACCGCAGACTGAACCATTCCGTTTTCTACCATTTGCTGATATTCATCATAAGTACAAGTTTTTCCCTGAAACAGAGAATCTTGGAACGTACTTATAATCATAATTAATACGAGCAAAATGATTAGATAAAAGCCAAATCCTTTTGATTGCCTACTCACTTGTTACCTCCTAAAAACAACTCTTATAATTCTACCACTCCAATATATGGTAAATTCCTATATTTTTGAGCATAATCCAATCCATAGCCTACTACAAATTCATCAGGAATTTCAAATCCGACATAATCTACCACAACTTGCTTTTTCACACGTCGTTCTGGTTTATCCAATAACGTACAAATATGAATGCTATTTGGATTTCTCTGTTTCAACACCTCCACCAAATAACTTAATGTACGTCCAGAATCAATAATATCTTCCACGATAATTACATCTTTTCCCTCTAATGGCTCATCCAAATCTTTTACAATTTTAACTACTCCACTGGACTTTGTATCTGCTCCATAACTGGATACTGACATAAAATCCATTGATACAGGCACGGATATTCTTTTTGCAAGTTCACACATAAAAAAGACTCCACCCTTCAAAACACAAATTAGGTGAACGGATTTTCCAGCATAATCTCTGCTAATCTGCTCTCCAATCTCCCTGATCTTCTTATCTACATCTTCCTCCGATACTAATACACGAATCTTATCTTCCATCTTCTGTTCCTCCTTTTACTGGTTTGACACGTTTAATTCAATTTGCAAAACAGTCTTTGTCTCATCTGTTATTTTATATGCTTCACTCATTCGATAACCAACTACCCACATAATATCTGTTCCATCCGCAATTAACGGGATTTGATCTCTTATTTGGCGTGGTATTTTTGCATCAATCATATAATCTTTGAGTTTTTTACTGCCATGCTTGGACAATACCTGAATTCTATCTCCTGTTCTTCGTGTTCTTAATTGAAATCCAACTTTTATTTTATCATAATCAAACCATTTCGTATAGACATTTTGTATTATTTTTTGACCTTTTTCATATGGAAAACAACAATACTTCATTTCTAGATTCGGGCAAAACGTATCGGATTGTTTTCCAATATGAATTGTTTCATAATCCATCCATACTTTCATTCCTCCTGGCAGATTCAATTGTTTTCCAGTTCCTTCTAATCTTAGAACTGCTTCCACATGTTCCGCTGTCAAATCTTTTAAACTTCCTGTCAAACGATTTATTTCACTGCGAATCACATAGCGTTTTAAAGCAGAATGTAATTTATTCCATTCTTCTCTTAAAAAACTACTTTCCTCTTCCAACTGAAGTGCATATCCTTGTATCCATTTCTCTGCCTCAGTTTTTAAATAATCATCTGCATCCAAAAAAATCCTTGTATTATCTGTAATTCTTTGACAAAACCCAGATACTAAATTTTCTTCCACCCACGGCAGCAGTTGATGCCTTAACTTATTTCTTGTATAATTCACAGTTTCATTTGTGGAATCATTTCTCCATGGAATCTTTTCCTGCTGCATCCATTGCTCAATTTCCGAACGCTTTACTTCCAATAGAGGACGAATGATTTTTCCCCGGACGGGTTCCATCCCTGCCAATCCTCTTAAGCCACTCCCTCTTAAAAAATTCCACATAATTGTCTCTGCGTTATCGTTCTGATGATGTGCAACCGCAATTTTCTGATATCCTTCTTGCTCACATATTTGATAAAAGGTTTCATATCTTACAAGTCTTCCGGCCTCTTCTTCGGAAATTCCTCGTTCAGCTGCCACCCTCGGAACATTCCTCTTTATCAAACGATATTCTATCTTTCGCTCCTTGCATAGTTTTTCTGTAAATACAGCGTCCTCATCTGCTTCCCTTCCTCTAATTTCGTGATGAATATGAACCGCAAGAAGCCTCAGGCAATATTCTGCCTGAAGCTTCCAAAGAATATGGAGTAAACATACGGAGTCTGCTCCGCCTGATACTCCTATTACTACAGAATCTCCCTTTTGCAGCATATGATACTGCTCAATCAAATGTTTTACTGTTAAAATCATAATTAATCCTCAAAACAGCCATCCATCTGTTTTTTATTCTTCCAAAAATTCCCATGCCTACTTTGCCAATATAAATTTATTGACGACACTTTTATAATAATATATCATTTTTTCCAGATTCCTGCAACTAATACTGTCATATCATCTTTCGCCGTATGATTTTCTTCTTGTCCAATTGCAAATTCTAATACCTTATCTGCAATCTCCCTTGGATTTCTTCCCTGCTGTGTTAAACAAAACTCTTTTAATACATCCTCCTTTTGATTTCCCTGAATTGCTTCCAATACTCCATCCGTCATCATAATAACCAAATCTCCATCTTTTAAACGGTAAAGGCTCTCCATTGGCAATGTTTCCTGCAAAATTCCAATTGGTAATGTTTCAGATTGAAGAATTTCTATCTGCTCTCCATGCCGAATAAATGTAACTGCCGCCCCAGACTTTGTAAAATCGCAAAGTCCCGTATATAAATCTGCCACTGCCACATCAATTGCAATTGGATGAAACTCTTCGTTCATCACAAATGCTTGATTTACAAGTCTCAGCACAGTTTGTGGATGAAACCCTGCTTCGATTAACTGCTCTACTAATTCAATGGCTCGTTTACTTTCTTCGAATGCTCGTTCTCCAGAACCCATTCCATCACAAAGACTCATTAGAACTTTTCCCCCTGATAGTTCTAAAAACGAAAAGCTATCTCCAGAACATTCACTTTCCTCTTTTACTGTACGTGCCACTCCATAAAGCATTTGAAACTGTGTTTCTTCTTCCAACCGTATTGTTTTAAGCTGTGCTCCGACTGCTCCTGCACGATCTCCCTGCGGACGCAATTTTCTTCCAATCGCTCTGCTTAACTGTTCTGCAATCTCTTTTACTGGAACACTTTTTCCAAACTCCGCACAAAGCGTTATTACTAGTTCAGAACGCTTATTTTCTCCTTCTACCATGGAAATCCGATCTACTTTTAAATTCATTTCTGTTAATCGTTCTCGAATCGCCTGATTTACTTGCATTGTAATGTCTGTGGAACGTCCAAGCTCTTCCCGAAAGCTTCTCATCATTTCTGCTAGTTCCATCATTTGTTCTCCAAATACCATCCGATTTTCCATATATCGACACCTCCATAACATTTCCTCTTCCCCAAACGCAGGTTCCATTTCCAATCCTGCAAACAACTTTGACAATTCCAAAAATGCCTCTTCTATTTTCCGAATTCTCACGCCAATGCTGCCATCAAAATCGCTCATAGGCGGTGCAACGGTTACGACCGTTTGCCTTTTTTCTTCTGGCATTGTAAGGTATCCTGGCAAAATCCAAAATAGTACAATACCGATTCCAAGTTCTATCCAGGAATCCATTCCTATATCCAAAGGGTACAACATTCCAATTCCAGCCGCAGTTGTCGCAAAACCAATTACCGACCCAATTTTTCCAAGCGCCCGAAAGGCTCCTGCCATCAATCCAAGTATTGCCAGTATAGCTAAATAACTCAATTGTCCTGTGAAAAGTGAAATACACATTCCACAAATTGTTGCACAGATTGTTCCTGCCCCTGCTCCATATCGATATCCAAAAAATAGTACGCTAAATAATACCAAAACTTCTATCGTAGAATATCCATCACTTTTACTGTCAAACAGACTAAATATCACCCAGATTGCAACTCCAGTCATACCGACCCATTTGCCCCAGATATTCAGCTTTTCTTTCCACTGTTTCACAATTCGTCCTCCCATTTATCCATATTTTTCCACCATCATACTCCAAAATAATTGAAAAGTCTGTCAAAGTCCGTCTGCTGCCAGATAAAATTCATCGCAATTCCAAAAGAAAATCGACATGAAATCCTCCACTGAAACTTCTTTTTTCATATAACAAGAACAAAAGGAAGCTCCACTGAAACTTCCTTTTGCATATCACAATAATAAAAAAGGTTACCACACAACAATTCTGTGTAATAACCCTTTTACTGCATTATTCTATACACTGCTTTAATATCGCAATCATTTCATCTACATGTTCCTTTTGAATAATTAACGGAGGGACAAAACGTATTACATTATTTCCAGCAGAGATCACAATTAATCCTTTTTCCTGTGCTTTTTGAATTACTGTGCCTGGAGCCTCGTTCAGCTCAATTCCCTGTATCAATCCTATGCCTCGATGCGCTACAATCTTGTCAGTTTCTGCTGTCAATTTCTCCAGCTCTTCATACAAATAACTTCCCACTTCTCGAACATGTTCCACAATATGATCTTGTTCAAAAATATCCAATACCTTGCTCGCTGCAGCACAGACGAGAGGGTTGCCTCCATAAGTCGTTCCATGATCTCCTGGTGTGAGGGAAGCTGCCTTCTCCGTACATAAAAACGCTCCAATTGGCACACCGCATCCAAGTGCTTTTGCTACCGTAACAATATCTGGACGGATATTGTAGTTTTGATAACAAAACATACTGCCTGTACGTCCCATACCGCATTGGATTTCATCACAGATCAATAAAATATCATTTTCATCGCAGAGCTGTCTCAATCCCTTTATAAATGTTTCCTCTGCAACATAAACTCCGCCTTCGCCCTGTAATGTTTCCAAAATGATGGCGCATGTTTTTTCATTTACTAACGCTTTTACGCTGTCCAAATTATTGTACTCTGCAAACTTTACCCCACCAATCATTGGTTTGAATGGTTCCTGATAATGTTCATTTCCAGTTACCGATAAAGCTCCCATACTTCTGCCATGGAAGGATTGTTTCATGGCAATGATTTCATGATCGTGTTTTTTGTCTTTTAGCCATGCATATTTTCTTGCCGATTTGATTGCTCCTTCGATCGCTTCTGTTCCACTATTTGTAAAAAATACTCGATCCATTCCCGACGCTTTTTTTAATTTTTCTGCTGCCTCTGCCACTGGTACACTATAAAACAGATTAGAGGTATGAATCAACTTATCCACTTGATTTTTTACTGCTTCATCATAACCTGGATAATGGTATCCAAGTGCAAATACGGCAATTCCAGCAGCAAAGTCTAAATATTTTTTTCCATCCAGATCATATAAATAGACCCCTTCTCCATGATCTAAAACAATTGGGAACCGATTATAAGTATGTAATAATGCATGTTCTGCTTCATCAATATACGCTTGCTTACTTTTCTTCATGATAATACTTCTCCTCACCATCTTTTAAAATCGCAGTACCGATACCTCTATTTGTAAAGATTTCCAACAGCAGACAATGTGCAATACGGCCATCCATAATATGCACACGAGAAACTCCATTATTCACCGCATCCAGACAATTTTTCAGTTTTGGAAGCATACCACCGCCAACATTTCCACTATTTAACAGTTCCTGCATCTGATCCGTTGTTAATTCCGAAATCAAAGAGGTAGAATCATATGGATTTGCATATACCCCCTCTACATCCGTTAAGAAAGCTAATTTTTCTGCATGAACTGCTGTTGCAATCGCACAAGCTGCATCATCTGCATTAATATTATAACTGTTAAATTCATCATCAAATCCAATTGGACAGATAATTGGCAAAAAGTCTTTTTCCAGCAAATCATAAATAATTTCAGGATTGACTTCTTTTACTTCTCCAACAAATCCAATATCCTTTCCATCGGACAATTTTTTATCGACACGAAGTAACATACCATCCTTACCAGATATGCCCACTGCCTTTACCCCTAGTTCATGTACCATGGAAACAAGGCTTTTATTCACTCGATTCAAAACCATTTCTGCAATTTCCATCGTTGGTTCATCCGTCACACGAAGCCCATTGACAAAATGAGGTTCCATTCCTGTCTTTGTCACCCATTTGCTAATTTCCTTTCCTCCGCCATGTACAATAATTGGTTTAAATCCTACTAATTTCAATAATACGACGTCTTTAATTACATTCTTTTTTAATTCCTCATCTGCCATGGCACTTCCACCATATTTTACTACAATTATTTTACGATTAAAACGCTGAATATACGGAAGTGCTTCAATCAGCGTTGCTGCCTTTTCCATAATTTTCTGATCAAACTGCATAATATTTTTTCTCCTCTTTTCTATCATAAAGGTACTCGCAAAGCAAGCCAAACTCTTTCCTTACTAACTCCTATAATCCCCATTAATTTTCACATAATCATAGGTCAAATCACATCCCCATGCAGTTGCAGTTTCTGTTCCCATTTTGATGTCTGCAATTGCAGTTACTTCTTCCTGTGATAAAATTTCTGTTGCCTTTTCTTCACTGTAACCAGTATCGACTCCATTCTCTACAATTTTCAGACTTCCAGCCTTACTTTCAAAGTAGATATCCACCTTCTCTGGATCAAACTGTACCCCAGAATATCCCATTGCACAGAGAATTCTTCCCCAGTTTGCATCGTGACCAAAAATCGCCGCTTTTGTCAAATTCGAACATACAATCGATTTTGCCAATGTCCTTGCCTGTTCTTTCGTTTGTGCACCATTCACGGTTACTTCAAACAGACAAGTACATCCTTCTCCATCTCCTGCAATTTTTTTGGAAAGCTCTGTCATTACTTCATGCAATGCTTCACAGAACTTCTTATAGTCTTCGCCTTCTTCTGTAATTTCTGGATTTTCTGCCAGACCATTTGCCAATACTAATACACTATCATTCGTAGAAGTATCTCCATCCACAGAGATCATATTAAATGTATCCACTACATCTTCACTCAATGCTTTTTGCAGCATTTTATGAGAAATCGCAGCATCTGTTGTTACAAAACAAAGCATTGTAGCCATATTTGGATGAATCATACCAGAACCTTTACACATACCTGCTACTGTAACAACCTTTCCACCGATTTCTGTTTCCACTGCGACTTCTTTTGATTTTGTATCGGTCGTCATAATTGCTTGTGCTGCCTGCAATCCATGCTCTCTTGTATTTCCAAGCATTGGAACTAATGTATGGATTCCTTCTTTAATTTTATCCATTGGAAGCTGACGTCCAATCACTCCAGTCGAAGCAACCAATACAGTATGGGTTGGAAGATTCAACTCGATTCCAACTTCCTGCGCCATATCGACACAATATTGATATCCTTCTTCCCCTGTACATGCATTGGCTACTCCACTATTCACTACAACTGCCTGTACATAATTGGCTTCTTCCACTACAAATTTATCCCATTTTACAGGCGCTGCTTTTACTACATTTGTTGTAAATACTCCCGCTCCATTGCATGGAACTTTACTATATACTAAAGCCATGTCTTTTTTTTCTTCTGCTTTAATTCCAGCTGCACATCCTGCTGCCAGAAAACCCTGTGGTGCAGTTACACCTCCATCAATTCGTTTCATAATTCCTCTCCTCTCTTACGGGAACATTGGAACTTGTTCCAGTCCCTTCGTTTCTGGAAGTCCAAACATTAAATTCATATTTTGAACTGCCTGACCTGCTGCTCCCTTTACCAGATTGTCCATTGCACCCATCATAATAATCCGATTGGTTCTTGGATCAATTTTAAAGTTTACATCTACATAGTTACTTCCTTCTACCCAGCGTGTTTCTGGCGCCACATCCTTCTCCAACACACGGACAAATGGTTCTTTTTCATAATACTTATCATAAACTGCCTTTACCTCTTCATATGTAACTTCTTTTTTCAAAGAAGCATAGGCTGTAATCAAAATTCCACGGTTCATCGGCACTAAATGAGGTGTAAAGTTAATGGTAACCTTTGTACCTGCCGCATATCCAAGCTGTTCTTCGATCTCTGGAGTATGACGATGTGTTGCGACTCCATATGCCTTTATATTTTCATTTACTTCACAATATAAGTTATTTACCTTTGCTCCACGTCCTGCCCCCGATGTACCAGACTTTGCATCTACAATAATTGTATTTGGATCAATCAATCCCTCTCTTAATAATGGAGCAATCGAAAGCGTGGTACAAGTTGGATAACATCCTGGATTTGCAACAATTCGAGCATTTTTTACTTGCTCTCGATTGATTTCACAAAGCCCGTAAACTGCTTCTTGAATAAATTGCGGGCTCTTATGTTTAATTCCATACCAAGCTTCATAAATTTCTACATCTTTAATACGAAAATCTGCACTTAAATCTATAATTTTCGTCTTGTTTAAAATATCTTCTGTCACTAAGGATGCACAAAGTCCTTGTGGAGTCGCAGTAAAAATGACGTCTGCCTGCTCTGCAAGTGTTTCCATATTGTCATCCAGACACTTCGCATCTACTAATTGAAACATATTGCGATACACGGACGCATATCTTTCTTCAATATAACTTCTAGAACCATACCATATAATTTCAGCATCCTTATGCTGAAGCAAAAGACGAACCAATTCATTCCCTGCATAACCAGTTGAACCAATAATTCCTACTTTAATCATAATCTCCTCTTCCTTTTTTTCATAATCTATAACGAATTGGAAAATCTTATTCTCCTTCGGATTTTCCTTCGCTATTTTAACTCTTGTTTTATGCTTTGTACAGTCTTTCCAGGATTTTCGTGTTTTTCTATCATTATAATTTATTCATTATTTTTGATTATATGCATTAAATCCTGCTATTTTATTCATATATGATACATCTTTTGTGCATAATATGCAACTATTTTTTCATTTTTTTTATTTTTTCTACTTGCAATCTTTCCATCAATGATGTATAGTATGAACTGTCAACAGGAAAGAAGTTAAAAAGATCCTTCCTTTCCATTGATAGATTTTTGGTCATTGGCTTTCATTTAGAATATTATTTCCAAAATAAGATGCCAACATTTAATTGACACCTTCTTAAAAAGGAAATAAAATAGAATTGTTTTAAAATAGGAAAATGCATAACCGTAGTTATGACATTAGGAGGTAACGTAATTATGAAAGAAAAAGTTGTATTAGCATACTCAGGCGGATTGGACACAACAGCCATTATTCCTTGGTTAAAGGAAAACTATAATTATGATGTTATTTGCTGCTGTATTGACGTTGGACAAGGAAACGAATTAGACGGTTTAGAAGAAAGGGCAAAGTTATCTGGTGCTGAAAAATTATATGTATTAGATGTTGTAGATGAATTTTGTGATGAATATGTAGTTCCATGTGTTCAAGCAAATGCCGTTTATGAAAATAAATATTTATTAGGAACTTCTATGGCTCGTCCATTAATTGCTAAGAAATTAGTAGAAGTGGCACGAAAAGAAGGCGCTGTTGCTATTTGTCACGGTGCTACTGGCAAGGGTAACGATCAGGTTCGTTTTGAATTAGGAATTAAGGCATTGGCTCCAGACTTAAAAATCATTGCACCTTGGAGATGCAACGAGACATGGGGTATGAGTTCTCGTCAGGAAGAAATTGAATACTGTAAGAAACATGGAATTGACCTTCCATTCTCCGCAGATTCCAGCTACAGCCGTGACCGTAATTTATGGCATATCAGTCATGAAGGTCTTGAGTTGGAAGACCCTGCACAAGCTCCTAATTATGACCACTTATTAGTATTAGGTGTAACTCCAGAAAATGCTCCAGAAGAAGGAGAAACAATCTCCTTAACATTTGAAAAAGGTGTTCCTGTTGCCATCAATGGAGAAAAGAAGAAAGTTTCCGATATTGTAAAGGACTTAAATGCACTCGGCGGAAAACATGGAATCGGTATTTGCGATATTGTAGAAAACCGTGTCGTAGGAATGAAGTCCCGTGGTATCTATGAAACACCAGGTGGAACCATCTTATTAGAAGCACATCAGCAATTAGAAGAACTTGTATTAGACCGTGACACTATGGCATTCAAGAAAACAATTGACAATCGCTTCGCAGATTTAGTATATGAAGGAAAATGGTTCACTCCATTATGCGATGCATTACGGGCATTTGTTACTTCCACTCAAGAATATGTTACGGGTGAAACTAAGATGAAGCTATACAAAGGTAATATCATCAAACAGGGAACTACTTCTCCATACAGCTTATACAATGAAAGCATTGCTTCATTTACAACTGGTGATTTATACGACCACCATGATGCAGAAGGATTCATCAATCTGTTTGGACTTTCTTTAAAAGTTCGTGCAATGAAAATGGCAGAAATCGAAAAGAATAAATAATTTACATAATAAGTCAGATGAAAACTTTCATCTGACTTATTTAATAATGAAACAAGCAGGCAGATGGAGAGTTTCTGCCTGCTCATTTATAATGATGTGAAACAATTATTCTAGATAAATCTAAATACCTTTCATGTATCTTCATGGGAATTTATCTTTTTTATACAAAGAAAATGATATTATTTTTTTGAGAACTCAAATCAAATTTTCTTTGCATTTTTATTATACCTATTTCTTATTCACGATTCAAGTACTATATTATTACAATTTTCTTACAAATGTATGAATATTAATTTTTATAAATATTTTTATACAAAATCTTACAGTATCAAAATTAATCTATTCTCTATTGTTATTTTTTAAAGCTTTCCATAACTCTTCTGGCTTCATCTTTTGTAATCTTCGGTATCCAAATCCTTCGAGACGGCTGTCAAATCCACAGATCCCCTTAAACTCACAGTATTCACAGGAGTTTATCTGCTTGTATTCATATGGATTAATTGGTATATTTCCAGAGAGCATTTCTTTTCCAAGCTCCGTTGCTTTTTTTAATCCAAATTGACAAAGCTGCTTCATTTGGTCACTATCTGCCACCATAGAACGGCTCGTTGCTTTCCCATTCTCGTTTCGTTCCAGATTTTTCACAATTTCTGATTTTTTATTTCCTGAATGATCAATACGATTTAAAATTTCTGGATCAGAATTAGTCAATCCATCCATTCTCAGTTCCCTTTTTACTGCCTTTTGGACTGCCTGTTTATCCTCTGGATTATCCTGCTCTACGATTGGGTCTTTGATATGATAATAATAAATTCCTGCTGGCACAATCGTTTTATCTGGATGTTTTTTCTTTTCCATTTCTAATGCAGCTTCCAAATAGATAATTAACTGAAGTTGAAGTCCATGATAGATTTTCGTTAAATCAAACTCCGTACTTCCTGATTTATAATCAATAACTTTTACATAGACATTTTCCTCATCTTCTGCCACATCCACTCGATCAATTCGTCCTTGCAATGCCATTGTAACCCCCTCTTCCAACGGCAGCTTCATACTTTCCAATTCATCACTTGAGGCAAATCCAGCTTCACTTAACGACTGTTCAAAGTTTCCATCTTTCCACTGTTCTGCCAATGCCCAAACGGTTCGATCCGTCATTCTCTGCAAACGCTGTACGAGATACTGGTTTCTGGCAGAGCTTTGCAAAATCGTATTTCCATAATCCTTTGCCACTTCTTGGACACATTCATTCACCGTCTGTATTCGCTGAGATACGCTTAGCTTCGTCCAGTCCAACTGCTTTTCTTTTACTTTTCCAAAAAAGTACTCAATGGAACGATGGAAAATATTCCCATAATCCACTGCTGCAAGCTGATATTGAACTCTTGGTTCTAAATTTAGCCCATAGGCTAAAAAATGTGCATAGGCACAGGAAGCAAATGTCTCCAATCGTGTCACATGATTCATTGGAGTTTCCCAGAAAAGACGTTTCGCAATTGTTTTAGAAATTGCTTCTTTTTTATATCCATAAAATGCGGCTTCCAAAAGTTGCTCCATCTTTTTTCCATAACTTGGATTCCTTCGATACCAACTGTACAACTCTTCCCACCAAGTACATTCTTCTCCATTTAAGTACTGACGCAATCCCTGAATCAACACTCCAAAACTATTTTCAGGTTTCTGCAAGCTCTGAATCCCGCTTATTTTCTGTTCTGCAATACACTCTGTTAGATTTGGAAAAAGTCTCTTAATTGTGGAAATTAAATAGGAAGGTCGGATTGCTGTTCCATCTCGATCCAGTCTGCTATAGCAAAGATACAGCCTTTGGGTTGGTTTAGTCAGCATTAAATACATATAAAATTTCTGTGTAAATGCATCTTCCTTTGCCGTCGGAGCCAATTCCATATCCATTTCTCGGATTAATTCTCGATCATTGTCAGAAAGGATTCCCCTTCTCTCTCCATTGGCTGGAAGCAATCCATCATTTACTCCAATCACAAACAATGCACGTACTTTTCCAAGACGTGTACGCATTAAATCTCCTGCTAAAAGCCGATCCAGCGTAGCTGGAATCAACCCTACCTGAATATCTTGCAAACCAGAATCTAAAATTTCTCCATATTGTTCGGCCGAAACTTCCTCTTCTCCCATTAACTCCACCATCTGATCCAATAAATCTAGTACCTTTTGATACGTTTGTTCATACTCTTTTTGACGATGGAACTCTCCTATTTCACCAAACTGTCTCGCCATTTCTTCCAATTGTTTTTCAATTTGAATTGCATCCATAAAATAAAATAATGCTTTGGAACGTTCTTTTATTGTCCATTTTCCCTCTTCTGGCTTTGCATCCATAAGAATACGAAGCGGTTCTAGAATCGCTTCCCGTATTTCATTTAATTTCTTTAAGCGTTCTTTTGGCAACCCACGATAAACACGTGTCCATTCAGTTTCCCATGCTTTTTTCCCTTTCATTCCTGTAGCAACAATATAATTCTCTATTTCATCCACTGCTTCTCTTTCCACTGGAACCAATGGATTTCTCAAATAGGAAACCATCGCTTCATAAGAAAAACGGTGAGAAATTACTGCAATTACACTTCTTACCAATTCTGCCAACGGATGCCTGGATAAATTCTTTTTTTGATCAATAAAAAATGGAATTCCTGCTTTTGTCAACTGGTGCGTTAAAATTGGTTCATAAATGCTAAGATCTCCTGTTACAATGCCAATTTCCCGATACTCGTATGTCTCCTCTCGGATTAATCGTAGTATCTCTTGTAGTACAAACTGCACCTCCTGTTCTGGATTTTTTGCAGAATAAATCCAGTGTCGCTGTACCTCTTTTTTCCATTGTATATTAGGATAACGAAAAACCTGTTGTTCCATATGCTGCATTTCTGCCTGCAATTGATTTGAATTTTTTCCTTTTCCTCCATTGTTTTTCTGGTAAGAACGTTCCCACGCTTTTGGAATTTCTTTATCTTTTCCATAAGAAATATGATTTTTAATGGCCATCTCCCGCAATTTTTCTACTATTTGATGACTCATATAAAAAAGCTCGTGCGATGCCATCTTTTGATATGGATTAACCCCACTCCCTACTGTAACCGAACATACAACATGACGGGCATGAACCAGCAATAACTCTAATACTCGATATTGAATTGGTGTAAAACCAGTAAATTCATCTAATAAAATCACACTATTTTTTATCATTTCAGAATGATCAATATGATTACAAAGTACCATTAATTGCTCCTCTGCCGTAATATATTCATTTTGCAATTTTTTTTGAAATGCATGATAAATAACCGACAAATCCCGCAGCTTTAACTGCAACAGCGGATTCCGATTCATCTGAGAAATTAAAGATTCTAACTGATCTTCTCCAATCCTGTATTGATATAGCTCTGAAATCATGGATTTTAATTCTTGAATGAATCCAGTTTGGGACAAATTTTTTCGAAATGCATTCATATTCATTTTTTGTTCCTCTGCAACTTTTCTTAAAATCATTGCCTTTCCCGTATCATCCAATATATTCAGCATCGGTACACATAATTCATCAAAAACTCGATAAGCCAAACGCTGAAAACTTAATACGTCAATATTACCAAGTGCATGTCTCGGATGCTGATCAATTAATCCTTTTTGTGTCATTAATGTTGCCTGTTCTGGTACAAGAAACAAATAATTCCAATCTGGATGTTTTTGTGCCTGTTCAATTACCACTTTATACATATACTCCGACTTTCCGCAGATGGAATTTCCAAAAATAAATTGTAATGCCATAAATTCTCCTTACTATCTGCATCCTCTGCAAAGAGGAATTTTTCTGATAAACTTTTTTATAGTATAACATAATTTTCTTCTTTTATCGCAAAAAGATGGTACTAATTCATAGACTTGGAATTAATTGAGAAATTTCATTGTTTTAAAATAAACTCGTGACAATCCTGTATTCCTGTATTATAATAAAGTAGGATATAGTGCCGATAAATAGAACAATTATGGTATCACGATAATAAAAGAAAGGTGGAATTTTCATTGTACTGTACAAGAAAAGTAACTGATACGATCTGGTGGGTAGGTGGCAATGACCGTCGTCTTGCCTTGTTTGAAAACTTATTTCCAATCCCACATGGAGTATCCTATAACTCTTATGTGATTATGGATGAAAAAACGGCATTGATGGACACGACTGATCCATCTATTACCTCATTATTTCTTGCGAATGTCGCTCATACATTGAATGGACGCAAATTGGACTATTTAATTATCAATCATATGGAACCAGATCATTGCTCCAATATCGAAGAAATTATGCACCGTCACCCAGAGACAACACTAGTCTGCAATGCAAAAACATTGCAAATGATTGGACAATTTTATGATCTGGATTTAACAGAGCGTACTATGATAATTAAAGAAGGAGATACCTTATCGCTTGGATCTCATACCCTTCACTTTGTTGCAGCCCCAATGGTTCACTGGCCAGAAGTTATGATGGTTTATGAAGATTCTGAAAAGATTTTATTCTCTGCCGATGGTTTTGGATCATTTGGTGCCTTAAACGGTAATTTATTCAATGATGAAATTAATTTCGACCGTGATTGGCTGGATGATGCCAGACGTTATTACACAAACATTGTTGGTAAATATGGCGCTCAAGTACAGGCAGTATTAAAAAAGGCTTCTGGATTAGACATTCAGATGATCTGCCCTTTGCATGGTCCAATTTGGCGCAATAACCTTGCATACATTTTAGACAAGTATGTAAAATGGAGTACATACGAACCAGAAGATAAAGCAGTTGCCATTATGTATGGTTCTATGTATGGGAATACTGAGAGGGCTGCCGACATTTTAGCAACCGCTCTTTCTACCGCAGGAGTAAAAGATGTACGTGTTTATGATATTTCAAACACTGATGTATCTGAATTGATTTCAGAAGCATTCCGTTGCAGTCACATCGTAATTGCATCTCCAACTTATAATGGAGGTCTTTATCCAGTTGTAGAAAGCCTTTTAAATGACATGAAAGCATTAAACTTACAAAATCGTACATTTGCTCTCATTGAAAATGGTACATGGGCCGCTACTTCCAATAAACATATGCGCGCCATCGTAGAAACCATGAAAAATATGACAATTTTAGATACTACGGTCACTGTAAAATCATCCGTAAAAGAAGCTCAAATTGAAGCGCTGCAACAATTAGCAAAAGAAATTATAGACTCCCTTAACCAGTAATTTCTTTCTAATTAAAAAGATATCTTCCTTCTATGATTATTTGAATGAACGCTTTAAACTATACTTATGTTTTTAAAGTCAACTATTCATTGAAGGAAGATATTTTTTATTTCTAAATTCAAAAACTTTCTATTTATTTCTTATATCAAGAATCATGTCTTATTTATATAATAATTCATTCCTTTATCCCTATAATCATTGTATATTTTGACGGGCATTTTTTCCGTTATTTTCATTTATTTGTTTGAATAGTGTATACATTTTTTTCAATTTTCCTCTTATTTAAACGCTATTTTTTATTAAAATTTTGAAACTATTATTCTTTTTAATTATATATATTGCACAATATTTTTTTGTATATTTATTATTTTTTTATGTTTTATCCCATATTATTTGAAAGTATTTTCTATAATTTAAAATCTATTGAAATAATTTTCAAAACACTCTATACTGAATCTACAAACGAAAGGAAAGGAGATCCTTATGAATACATCTTTGGAACAACTAAAAGGTCATCTTATCGTCTCTTGCCAAGCACTTCCTCATGAACCATTACATTCCTCTTTTATTATGGGAAGAATGGCTCTCGCAGCAAAAGAAGGTGGTGCCTATGGTATTCGAGCTAATACAAAAGAAGATATTGCAGAGATTCAAAACAACGTTGATCTTCCAATTATAGGTATCGTGAAAAGAGATTACAATGACAGCAATGTTTATATTACACCTACTATGAAAGAAATTGATGAATTAATGGAGGTAAACCCTGAAATTATTGCTATTGACGCTACAATTTCTCTTCGCCCAAACAATATAACTCTTGATGAATTCTATCATCAAATTCGAGAAAAATATCCAAACCAGAAATTAATGGCAGATTGCTCTACCGTAGAAGAAGCTCTTCATGCAGATCAATTAGGTTTTGATTTTATTGGTACGACATTAGTTGGATATACCGAACAAAGTAAAAACGATAAAATTGATGCAAACGATTTTGAAATTATTCGAACCATTCTTGAACAGGTATCCCATCCAGTGATTGCAGAAGGCAATATTAATACACCAGAAAAAGCAAAACGAGTGATTCAACTAGGTTGTTTTAGTGTTGTTGTTGGTTCCATTATAACTAGACCACAGTTAATTACCAAATCCTTTACTAAGGCTTTGGAAACATTATAAAAAATTTAATGAAAGGCGGTATTTATTATGAGTAATTTAAACAAGTACAGAGGTGTAATCCCAGCATTTTATGCATGTTATGATGATGATGGAAAAGTAAGTCCAGAACGTGTTCGTGCATTAACAGAATATCATATTAAAAAGGGTGTAAAAGGCATTTATGTTTGTGGTTCTTCAGGGGAGTGTATTTATCAAACCGTAGAAGATCGTAAGATTACTTTAGAAAATATAATGACCGTTGCTAAAGGAAAACTTACTGTAATCGCTCATGTTGCATGTAATAACACAGAAGAAAGTGTTGAGCTTGCAAAACATGCAGAAAATCTTGGCGTAGATGCCATCGCTTCTATTCCTCCAATTTATTTCCGTTTACCAGAATATTCTATCGCAGCGTACTGGAATGCTATGAGTGCAGCTGCTCCAAATACTGATTTTGTCATTTATAATATTCCTCAATTGGCTGGAGTTGCCCTTACTATGAGTCTCTTCAAAGAAATGTTAAAGAATCCTAATGTAATTGGTGTAAAAAATTCTTCCATGCCAGTTCAAGATATCCAGATGTTTAAAGCAGAAGCAGCTACTGTAAGAGATGATTTTATCGTATTTAATGGTCCAGATGAACAGTTCATCAGTGGACTTACAATTGGAGCTGACGGAGGAATTGGCGGAACTTATGGCGTAATGCCAGAATTATTCTTAAAAATGGAAGAATTAATGCATAATAACCAGATTGCTCAGGCACGTGAAATTCAATATGCAGCCGATTCCATTATCTACAAGATGTGTTCTTGCCATGGAAATATGTATGCCGTAATTAAAGAGATTCTTCGTATCAATGAGAATTTAAATATTGGTGGAGTAAAAGCTCCGCTTACAAATATTGTTGAATCCGATATGCCAATTATTCAGGAAGCAGCTAAAATGATACGAGACTCAATTGCAAAATATTGTTAATGATAAATTCTTTTTCTTAACAGAGAGGGAGGACATACCTTCCTGAAAAGGATGCCCTCCTTTTGTTATCATACCATGCAAAAGGAAACTTTCGTGAAGGTTTCTTTTGTTTTGCGCAAATATGTATTATTTGTTTGTAGACAAATACAATTATCTATATTTTTTGTAAAGTATCTTAATAAAATTTCCTACTTTCTGAAGTACATAAGATAAATTTTTTTAAGTACCATAAATATTTTTTACAGTTCACTATTTAAAGGAGGTTAGTTATGCAAGGTTTTACAGTTGTTGATCTTATTATTTTAATCGTTTATCTTGCAGCTGTACTTTTCGCAGGTCTGCACTTTTCTAAAAAGGAAATGCAAGGAAAAGAATTTTTTAAAGGGGATGGTACCATTCCATGGTGGGTAACGAGTGTATCCATTTTTGCTACATTATTAAGTCCAATTTCTTTCTTATCTTTACCTGGTAACTCTTATAATGGAAGTTGGATTATGTGGTTTGCTCAGCTAGGCATGTTGGTAGCGATTCCTATTACAATCAAATTTTTCCTTCCTATTTATAGTAGCTTAGATATTGATACTGCATATCATTATTTAGAAATCCGCTTTAACAGTAAAGGGCTTCGTGTTTTAGGTGCTGTAATGTTTATCGTTTATCAGGTTGGCCGTATGTCCATTATTATGTACCTCCCTTCTATGGTACTTGCAGAATTAACTGGCATCAATGTAAACATCTTAATCATCGTCATGGGCATTATCGCAATCATTTATTCTTATACAGGAGGATTAAAATCTGTACTTTGGACTGACTTTATTCAAGGCAGTGTCTTATTAATCGGAGTTACTTTTGCATTAATTTTCCTTATTTTCCGTATTGATGGAGGACTTGGAGCAATCTTCGATTCATTTGGCCAGGGTAAATTTTTAGCTGACAACGAACCAATCTTTGATATTAACATTTTGAAGGATAGTGTATTCTTATTAATTGTTGGAGCTGGATTCAACACTTGTTCTTCTTATATCTCCAGCCAAGATATTGTACAGCGTTTTACAACTACAACTGATGTAAAGAAGTTAAATAAAATGATGTTAACCAACGGAGCATTATCTATTTTTATTGCAACAGTATTTTATTTAATTGGTACTGGCTTATATGTTTTTTACCATGTTCAAGGAGAACCATTACCTCCAGCAGCAGATCGTGATCAGATTTTCGCATCTTTCATTGCATTTGAACTTCCTGTTGGTATTACAGGTCTTTTACTTGCTGCCATTTATGCTGCTGCACAATCCACTTTATCTACAGGATTGAACTCGGTTGCAACAAGTTGGACTCTTGACATTCAAGAAAGACTTTCTAAAAAGAAAATGAGCTTTAAACTTCAAACAAGAATTGCTCAATTTGTATCATTAGGTGTTGGTATTTTTGCAATTATTGTGTCGATTTTACTTGCAAATGGAGGTGTCGATTCTGCTTACGAATGGTTTAACAGCTTTATGGGACTTGTACTAGGTATTCTTGCTGGTACATTTGTACTTGGCTGCTTTACTAAAGTTGCTAACTCCATTGGAGCCTATACGGCATTTGTTGTTGCATCCGCAGTAATTATTGGGGTTAAATATTTCAATCTGTTTGGACCGAACGTTTCTATTTGGTCTTACTCCATTATAACTGTTGCAGTATCTTTAGTTGTTGGTCTGCCTGTAAGTTATATCTCTAGAAAAATTCTGAGGGATAAATCTGTACCAGCAGCTCATTCTACTATTTATAAAAACTAATTGTTTTTACAACATTTCAGTTACATAGAAATATAACTCCTGAATTTCCAAACAAATGGAAATTCAGTGAGTTCCCATTCAAAGAAAGGAGTTCTTATGATTTTTGGAAATTTAAAAGATAAAAATGATTTCAGTTACTTATCATCTGCCATCCAAGAATGTTTTGATTATGCAGAGCACCACGATTTACTGAATTATGAAAAAGGTAGTCATCCAATTGATGGTGAACGCTTATTCGTTAATATTGTAGAGTATACCACTACTACTCCAGAAAACCGTTTTTGGGAAGCGCATAGAGATTATTTAGATTTACATTTAATGCTTCGTGGAACTGAACAGATTGATTTAAATTTTATCGATAATATGGAACAAAAAGAATTCGTTCCAAAAGACGATTTTCTTCCATTGGAAGGAATTCCAAACGCACATGTTATCCTCACTCATAATGATTTTTTAATTTGTTATCCAAAGGATGGACATCGCACTGCTGTTGCCGTCCATGAACCAGAGACGATTAAAAAGGCAATTTTTAAAATCCGCATCCAATAATTTTATCCATTGGAGGAGCATAATGAAACAATATATTTGTATTGATGTTGGAGGAACTTCTATTAAATATGGTATACTAGAACAATCAGGTCGATTTTTAGATACAAGTGAAATACCAACTGAAGCTCATTTAGGAGGTCCAGCCATTATTGAGAAAATGAAATCAATTATTCGTGAATATCTTTCTTCCTATACCCCAGATGGAATCTGCGTTTCCACGGCGGGTATGGTAGACTGCGAAAAAGGATCTATCACATATGCTGCACCTTTAATTCCAAACTATACAGGAACACCTATTCGTGAGATATTAGAAAATGAATTTCATCTTCCATCTGAAGTAGAAAATGATGTAAATTGTGCTGGATTGGCAGAGTATTTTTCTGGAGCAGGAAAGAATTCTTCTATTTGCCTTTGCCTTACTATTGGCACTGGGATTGGAGGATCAATTATTATGAATGGTCAGATCCTTCATGGATTTTCTGGCAGCGGATGTGAAATTGGATATATGCATTTACCTGGCGGAAGTTTTCAAGATCTTGGAGCCAGCAAAACATTGGTAGAATATGTCACCCAAAAGAAAGGACTACTTCCTGGAACGATCAATGGAAAATGGATTTTTGAACATGCCAAGTCTGGAGATATGGACTGTATCCATGCCATTGATAAAATGGTTGACATACTTGGCATGGGAATTGCAAACATTTGTTATGTTATAAATCCAGAAATAGTCATACTCGGCGGCGGTATTATGGCACAAAAAGATTATCTATATGATAAAATCAGAAAAAGTATCGATCATTACTTATTGCCAACTATTTCTCAACATACTAAACTGGCATTTGCTCAAAATCAAAATCATGCTGGGATGTTAGGAGCATATTATCACTTCTGCCGCCGACACCCAGAATTATGTGAAGACTAGAAATACGGAGGTTAGCATATGGAACAGTATGAAAAGACAATTATTCCAATGATTGAATCCATCTATGAAAATTTCACTCCATTGGAAAAAACAATTGCAGATTTTTTTATAAATAATAAAGAACGACTGGACTTTTCATCTCGCAATATCGCCAAACGACTTTATATATCTGAGGCTTCTTTATCTCGATTTGCTAAAAAATGTGGCTTCAAGGGTTATAGAGAATTCCTATTCCACTATGAGCGTGACTTCGAGGAACCTGTTCTCATTGCTGACGATTATGCAAAACAAGTCTTAAATACCTATCAAGAGTTATTAAATAAAAGTTATGCACTATTGGATCAGGAACAACTTCGGCGAGTTGTAGATGTATTTTCCCATAAAAAAAGAGTTTACGTTTATGGCAGAGGTAGTTCTGGACTTGTCGCTCAAGAAATGAAACTTCGGTTTATGCGAATTGGTGTTAATATGGAAGCAATTGTGGATAGTGATATTATGCGAATGAATTCGGTTCTGATTTCTGATGATTGCGCTGTCGTTGGTATTAGTATTAGCGGAAAAACAAAGGAAGTCATTCATTCTTTACAAGCCGCCAAAAGCCAAGGCGCTTTTACAATATTAATGACATCTATGAAAGAACGAGAGTTCGCCAACTTTTGTGATGAAGTCATATTATTTGCAGTAAAGGAATATCTAAACAATGGAAAAATAATTTCCCCACAATTTCCAATTTTAATTATGATTGACATTCTCTATTCGTATTTCCTTCAATCCGATAAATTTCATAAAGAGGCATTGCATGACTATACATTAAATGCACTATCTGAACAAGTAAAGACCATAAAACAATAACCTTTTACTTTCATTACCTTATTCTCTCCCTTTACCTCTACAGAGTTTCTACAACAATTTTCATAAAAGTGCACCCATAGAAAACTGGGTGCACTTTTTATCATTATTCTCTTAACTGGAACGCTATATTGCTGGAGCTTCTTTACATCCATTATATTATTCAGGTTTTCTTATGGCTGCTCACAAATCCCAATAAACAAGCAATTGCCATCTTTCTGAATTCCATAAATAAATGGATGATCCAAATTCATGGAAACCGTTTGTTCCGTTAATGCAGCCGCTTCATTCATCATAATCTGCGTATAGGCAGCAGCCTCTACCCCCTTTTCATCTATCATAATTTTACTTTTTTGTATGATTTTGTCTATATACATTTTTGTATCTGTCATATTTTCAAATCCATCGCTTCTTTCAAAGGCAGAAACTACACCAAGTTCTTTTACAACTTGATCTAAATTTTCGATTGATGTTTCGTAGTTAAACTTAGGAACTCTCCAAATTACCTGACATCTTGTTTCTCCGTCTTCTGTCAAAATCTGATTTAATATTTCCTCTGACTTTATTAGCTGATGCGCATCGACTCCTGGTTTTGGCAGCACAAAGAACATTTCAGAATCTTTTAATTGCAAGGAAGCCTGTAAAAACTGGTCGGTTTCTTTCACATTTGCCTGATTCTCCGTATTCATAAAACTGCATTTGACTTTCGATTGATCTGCTTTTGTAAATTCTCCTTCTTCTGTTAACTGCTCTGGAAAACGATTCACCCACTGATCTCTGTAATAGATTGCGTTAATTAATGCAAGCTCCCATTCCACTGGCTTTTTGCTGGACGTTGGATTAAGGAATCCATTCGTTTGTTTGGAAATCCATTGAGCAATCTGATCTTCTGCTTCTGTCCGTTTTACTTCGTAAATAGAGGAAAATAATTGCTCACTTGCTTCTTTTATATAAGTTTCCTTTAATGCAATTGCTTCTTCTCCCTCATCATAAGCCTTCCAGATCGAATTTGCCAGTTGAATTACCGATTCATCGGTGTCCGTATACAATATATGATACAGCTTATTACATTGGTCTTTTAAGCTCTCTCTACTTTCTACTCCAAGCAATGTCAATAATTCCTGTTCGGTCTGTCCGCTTGATCCAATCGCAGCCAAAGACAACGCATAGTAAAGGCTCATTGGAGAATAACATAAGTTTTCATTATTTTCCTCCATCACTTTCGCCGTAGTTTTTGTTGTAAATTGAATAAGGGCATCCTGAAACGATTCGTTCAACTGGTACTGACTCCAATCAATCGAATTTCCATCCCAATAAAGTCCTTCTTGGTCGGTTCCTTCTTCGTGCATGATATAATCTGGTTTTTTTGCTTCTGCAATATGAATTACCCCATTTCTCTGAATAGTTATTTCAGAAGGATTTTCTTGAATATGCCCGCATCCTCCGATCCATATTGTCCCAATACACAGAAATGCTAACATTCGTTTTTTCATATACTCCACTCCTCTCCAATTAATATGAATCAATTGTCTTCATTAACTCAAATAGCTGTTTCTTTCCTCTACGCAACTCTGCTTTTACTGTATTATGATTTCTCCCTAGTACATCTGCAATTTCTTTTGTTGTAAGTTGATTTAAAAAATGGAGACACAATACATCTCGATAATTCTCTTTGAGTTGATAAATTGCTTCCAGCACTTGCTTTACTTCTTCTTGAACACATATTGTTTCCTGAATATTGTCCGGTGTTGCTAGTACAATCTCATCCCAACTTACGGTTTCCTTTCGACTCCGAATCAAATTTAATGCTCTATTTTTTACTGTTTTCATTAAATATACTCCCGTTCGAGCTTCTCCCACATTGCCGATCGAGGAAATATGCCTGGCAACCGCTAAAAATGAATCTTGTACAACATCCTCTGCATCTTGTTGATTATTTAAAATTTGATATGCTACATACAGCATCTTTTTTTGATAAGCCTCATACAGTTTTTTAAATTTTTCTCTATCTGTCTCACTGTCAATCAGCATAAGAAAACTGATCATACGTTCCTCCTAATTTCACTCTTGCTGTCGTGCAGATTTTATCTATGATCTCAATGGATTTTCACAAATTCCTAAAAACATAAGCGACCCATTTTGCTCAATTCCATAAAAGAATGGGCGATTTAAAACCATCTCTTCCGATTCTAATCCACTCTCTTCTATTACTGTCTCAGAAACACTACTGGAATTTACTCCATACTCATTCAATTCAATTACTCCTATTTGCAGTAACTGTGTTAACTGTAATGGCTGGTCACAAATTATTCCCAATTGAGATTCATTTGTAAAAATATGTTCTAATCCCGTTGATCTTAACACATTTTTCATATTATTTCTATATTTATAGAAAATTTTTGGAATCTTCCATTTGACATTTTTTATCTGCCCTTCTTGGTATAATAGCATATTAATAATTCCATTTAACTGCGAATAATCAAATTCCTGTATTGCTACATTTTCTTTTGGAAGAATAAAAAACATTGATCCATGATCCATTTCCAATGAAGATGCCCAATACTGTTCTCCTTCCAATATTCGGCTTACCTGTGTCTGATTCATAAACTCACAAATCTCTTCTGTTCCATCTGAGCAATAAAACGTTTCTGCTGTATTTTTCATCGGATCAAAGCTATGGCTCCACTTCATCTCCAGCCCAATCGTATTCAGAACATAAATTTGACTATCTGGTTCTATTTCTGATTCTAAACTTGGCAGAATACTGTTCTGATTTTTCAACCATTGGTTCATTTCTTCTATCCCATTTCTTCCAAAGTCCACTTGATATATATCTACTTTCGGAGATACCGCTGCAATAAATTCTGGATTTACATTAATTTTCTCTCCATGATTGGTTTCTGTAATCCATATGGAAGAAGATATTCCCAATACGTTTTCTATACTTGCTCCGTCTAAGTTTTCTTCTTTCGATGTCGTTTCCGATTGTCCCAATAAATAAAATAGTTCTTCCTTTGTTTCGTTTTCTGCACCTTCAGAAATTATTTCTAGTATTTCATAAAGTGCAGCTGGAGAATAACCAACATTAGAGGAATTTGTACTTAACATTGGTATTCCAACGTTGACGGCAAATTCTATCAAAGATTCCTGTAATCCACTATCTTCTTGTTCTAAAGTTTCCCCATCTACCTTTTCGGGAATTCCAAACAAATTGTTTTCTTCACTTATGGAATCATTTTCCAAATCAACATTGGCATTCGTCGGCTCCATCTCTCCTGTTTCCTGAGCTTTCTGTTCATTTGTATTTGTTTCATTTGTAGATGGAACAGTATTTGTTTCCTCTTTGCTTGATGAAGTTGTTCCTAATGCTGCTTTATCTTGGCCAGGTCGTTTCTGATACAGATAAGCTCCCATCACAATACAAACCATCGCCACAGCTGTAATCGATGCTTTCCAGATTCTGCGCCGTTCTAAATGTTTAAATTGTTTCTGTGCATCTTGCTGCTGCAAACGCCTCTCCAGCTCCTGTTCAAACTGTTTTGTCACTGTCTGATCAATCTGCAAATCGTTTGGAAGCTTTTTCATTTCCAATTCAGAATAGAGCAAAAAAGCTTTCTGAATCAATTTTTTCTTTCTCATAATCTGCACCAAACCTTTCCACATTAAAATTAAAATATAAATTAACTTCTATTACCTGTCATTTGTGATTTCCCACTCAAAGGATGTTATGTAGCGTTTCATTATAATATATAACACGAAATCTCTCTATTTGGGTGCATTTCAATAAACTTTATTTTTCCATATTTATCCAGACACAAAAACTTATACAGAAACTTTTTATATCAAGAAAGAAACCGCTGGAAAATTTACAATTCCAACGGTTTCTTTCTTAAGGCAAACAAGGGTTTATATTCAAATTTTAGATATTAGCTTTTTTCTGTTGTAGTATATCATATTCTGATTCACTTCATTTTATAACAACGAATTATTTTTTTTGTGTTAATGGCTTTTTCAAAATTGCAAGCAATACCATTGCAATCAATGAACCAATGATTAATGCAATCACATATCCTACTACATTTCCAACAACTGGAAATACAAATACGCCTCCATGAGGTGCTCGTAACGTACATCCCATTGCCATGGAGATTCCTCCTGCCACTGCCGAACCAACGATACAAGAAGGCAGTACATGGAGTGGATCGGATGCTGCAAATGGAATTGCTCCTTCTGTAATAAAACAAAGTCCCATTACATAGTTTGCCACACCAGATTTCCGTTCATTTTCTGTAAAACGATTTTTAAAGAAAGTCGTACAGAGTGCAATTGCAATTGGAGGTACCATACCGCCAATCATAACGGCTGCCATAATATCATAATCTCCATTGGAAATGGCAGCGGTACCAAATACATATGCTGCTTTATTAAATGGACCACCCATATCGATCGACATCATACCACCTAAAATGCAGCCTAATAAGATTTTACTACTTCCACCCATAGAATTCAATCCATTTGTTAAAGCATTATTTAACATTGCAAAAAATGGATTTACTGCACACATAATCGCACCCATGAGCAGAACGCCCAATACTGGATAAATCAACGTTGGTTTAATTCCTTCCAATGCCGATGGCAAATGGTCACATAATTTGCGAATTCCAACCATTAAATATCCTGCTAAAAATCCTGCAAATAATGCACCGATAAATCCAGCTGACATTCCTTCTTCCAAATTTGTAAATGTAATACCACTAGAAGCCAATGTACCGCCAATAAATCCAGCAGCTAGAGCAGGACGATCCGCAATGCTCATTGCAATATATCCAGCTAAAATTGGAAGCATGAAGCCAAATGCGGTATCTCCAATCGTCTTAAAGAATGCTGCAACTGGAGTATTCTTACCAAAGTTAGATGGATCAATATTTGGATCATCCAGCAGGAATGCAATCGCAATTAAAATACCTCCACCGATAACAAATGGTAACATATGGGAAACACCATTCATTAAATGCTTATAGATTTTTCTTCCAACACTTTCATCATCCTGTTCTTCGGATGCGGCAGAACTTCCTGAGTGATGATAAACAGGTGCATCTCCATCTACAATACGCTGAATTAATTCCTCTGGCTTATGAATTCCATCCGCCACTTTTGTCCTTAATACTTTCTTTCCATCAAAACGAGCCAAGTCTACATTTTTATCGGCTGCAATAATAATACCATCGGCAGCTTCAATTTCCTCTCTAGTCAGAATATTCTTTGCACCGCCAGATCCCTGTGTTTCTGCTTTTACTAAAATTCCAAGTTCCTTTCCCTTTGTCTCCAATGCTTCCGCTGCCATATAAGTATGTGCAATACCTGTTGGACACGCAGTAACTGCTAAGACACGATATCCATTTGTAGTTACAGGCACTTTTTCTTTTTTCTCTTCCTGTTCTTCTTCTCCAAATTTTTCTTTTTCTGCTTTATCAATTACTTTTAAATATTCATCGGCATTTTTAGCTGCTAACAAATTGGTACGAAAGTTTGTATCCATTAGCAATGTAGAAAGTCTTGCCAATGCATCCAAATGTACATCTGCTCCATCTTTTGGAGCTGCAATCATAAAAAATAAATTCGATGGCTCTCCATCCATGGAATCATAGTCCACTCCTGCTGGCACTGTCATAGATGCAATACCAGCTTTTTTTACTGCTGCATTTTTGCTATGAGGAATTGCAATTCCCTCTCCAATTGCAGTTGTGCCTTCTTCTTCTCTTTCTAAAATACCAGCTTTATACTGCGCCTTATCTGTAATATTTCCCACTTTGGCATGTAATCCAACGAGAATATCAATCGCTTCATTTTTATCTTTTGGTGCAGCACCAAGCAGAATAGCATCTTTTTTCAGTAATTCCGTAATACGCATAAAAATACCCCTTTCTTAATATTCGTTACACTTCTTGAAGTAATCGTTCAATCTCTTCTTTGACAGCAAGCCCTTTCGAAAATGCAGTTGCACTTCCAGAGGCTGTTCCAAGTCTCAAAGCATAGAGATAATCTTTCTTTTCCAAATACCCAGCTATGAATCCAGCCACCATAGAATCTCCCGCTCCTACGGAATTTTGAACGGTTCCCTTTGGTACTCCGATTTGATGAATTTCTCCATTTTCCGCTACTAGAATTGCTCCATCCCCAGCCATGGAAATCAGCACGTTTCTAGCTCCCATTTGCTGTAATTTCTTAGCAGCTTCGACTATCTCGTCACTTGTTTTTAATACAGTTTGGAAAATTTCTCCTAATTCATGATTGTTTGGCTTTACTAAAAATGGATGGTACTTTAATACATTTACAAGCAAATTTTTTGTCGCATCCACTACAGTTAAAATCCCTTTTCCATCCATCCTTTTCATAATCTGCTCATAACTGTCTTCTGGCATGGAGGACGGAATACTTCCTGCTAAAATAAGCACATCGCCTTTTTCCAGTAAATCCAATTTTTGAAATAATGCCTCCAACGCTTCTGCGTCAATATGTGGTCCCTGTCCATTGATTTCTGTTTCTTGCTGCGCTTTAATTTTTACATTAATACGGGATAATCCTTCTTTTAAGCAAATAAAATCGGTTTGTATTCCCTGATTTTTCAGTCCCTGCGCAATTTCATTTCCAGTAAAACCAGCAATAAATCCAAGTGCAACGGAATCTTGTCCCAATTCTTTTAAAACGGTTGAAACGTTAATGCCCTTACCTCCGTAGTAAATTTCTTCCGCAGTTGTACGATTTACTGTGTCCAGAATAAATTGATCCATCCGAACTACATAGTCAATCGCTGGATTAAATGTTACTGTGTAAATCATTTGAGTACCTCCTTCACTACTGTTATGTCCTGATACGACGGATCAGGCAGCTCATCGGTAATAATACATGCCTGACGCAATTGTCCAAATACAGCCGCTGATACCGCGTCAAATTTGGAATGATCCGCTAATACAAAGGAAACAAAGCTTCGTTTTATTGCCTCTGCTTTTACCAAACCCTCTTCCACATCTGGTGTTGTATAACCACAAATCTTATCAATTCCATTGGTTCCTAAGAAACATTTTGTAAAATTAAATGCTTCAATGGACTTTAATGCCTGTGCTCCTATAATAGCTTCTGTAACAGGTTTAAATTGTCCTCCAATTACATAAACTTTACATCCTTTTTGGGTTAGCTTTCTGGCATGGATAATTCCATTGGTTACATAAGTCACATTGACATTATTAATTACTTCTACCAGCTTATCGGTTGTGCTTCCTGCATCAATATAAATGAAGTCTCCATCTCGTATCAGAGATGCGGCATATTGAGCGATTTCTTCCTTTTCTCTCTGAAATCGTTGTGATTTTACCTGCATATCTTCTTCGTCTTGCATCACTCGTTCCAATGCAGTTGCTCCTCCATGGACTTTATTTAACTTTCCAAGTCTTGCCAAAGCATTTAAATCTCGACGAATGGTGGATTCTGAAGTTTTAAGAAGCTTAGTTAATTCTATAACTGTAACAGCCCCTCTACGATTCAACAAATCCAAAATTTCATGATGGCGTTCTTCTGTTAGCATGTTTTTTTCTCCTTTGATGTTTTTATTATAGCATAGATTTTTGAAATATCAATCATTTTCTTTCAAAATCATTTAAAAACATTCATATTTCCCTCAAACTATGCGATTGATATTGATTGATTTTCTTACTAGTCCGAATTACTGTACTACTATGCTTCACATTTTTTATTATAATTATACTCTGATATTCGGGCAAAATCCATCAAATTCAGGCAAATTTTCATTAAAAATCCCTCAGATTATATTCTGATTTAATAAGAGTACAATCTGAGGGTTATTCTTATATTCTAGTTATTGTTTTTATTTTTTTACTTTCAAATTTAAATGTTTTGCTTCCTCTGCAAGATTTTTCCACATGGACATTAATGTGATTTTCTGTTTTTTTGTCGTTTTCGACTCTGAATTTGGAACTTCTTCGTCTTTTTTCTGTTCTGGTTTTTTTAAAAATTCTTCCCAATCAAATGTATTCTTCTTTTCTTCTTCCTCTGCTTTTTGTGCTTCTTTCTCCACTCCCATTCGATCAAATCCAATGGATACTCGGAATAGATCTCCATCTAAATAAAGTTCAAATGTTCCATTCATTAATTCAGTTAAACTTTTGGCAATGGAAAGCCCTAGTCCACTTCCCTCGGTTGTTCGTGCCACATCTCCTCGAATAAATCGTTCCGTTAACTCCGAAGCAGGAATATTCAATGGATTTTCCGAAATATTTTTAATTGTAACAGTTGTTTTTTTGGATGTTGTAACCGATTCAATATAAACACGAGTCTGCGGCATGGCATACTTATAAATATTTTGCAGAAGATTTTCCATTACACGCCAAACTCTTCTTCCATCTGCATAAATCCAAATAGGACTCTTATCCAGTTTCACTACCGTTTTTAACTGTCGCTCCTCAAACTTATCCTGAAACTCTCCGATCGTTTGATGAATCAACTGCATAAAATCAATCTTTTCCATATCTAAATTCAGATTGCCCGTATTTGCCTTGGAAGCTTCTACTAAGTCTTCTGTTAAATGCTTCAATCGCTGAGACTTTTCATCTAAAACCCTAATATACTCTTTCACCTTTTCATTTTCTATATTCTCCCGTTTAATCAAATCTACATAATTAATAATGGAAGTAAGCGGTGTTTTTATATCATGTGAAACATTCGTAATCAACTCCGACTTTAATCTTTCATTTTTCGTAGCCTGTGTCACGGCAATTTGCAGTCCTTCACCTAAATTATTGATTTGTTCTCCTGCCTTCCTTTCATTGGATTTCATTCCATCCAAATTTATTTTGTATCCAGGTTCTCCCCCTGCAATATGATTAATTCCTTCATAAATACGATTTCTCCAAATAGCTTCTTGAATTAATCTCTTAAGCATAAGAAATGGAATAAAAATCATTCCCAAAACTCCAAGAGCAGCTATCAATCCATACCCCGACGCAAAAGCGGAACAAATCAAAAAGCACACAATACCTCCAATTAATAATAATAAAAGCCTTCCTACTTCTTTGCGTGCAT
Source organism: Candidatus Fimimorpha faecalis (assembly GCA_018712075.1). Taxonomy (GTDB): domain Bacteria; phylum Bacillota; class Clostridia; order Lachnospirales; family Lachnospiraceae; genus Fimimorpha; species Fimimorpha faecalis. Next base: position 43,262 of record DVHN01000045.1, on the reverse strand, counting down.
CATACATACAAACAGCCTTTTCTCCAAGCATATGAAAAATACTTGTGTCCCAATATCCGATTCCTGCTTTTCGTCTTCTTACTATTCGCATCAATACAATCATAAGAAATAAATATTCTGCAAAAAGCACAGCTAATATCGTAAAAATTGACAAAATCAATTCTGTAGGATTAAATGGATAATAATTCATGTATATCACATAATCTACCGTACTAGCAAAATCAAAAAACAAATTAGACGTACCGAAAAAAACACCTGCCACGACGACAATGAAAACAATTACTTCACCTGGAATTTTATCATAACGGCTTAAATGAATTTGCTCAGATCCTTTCCTACGTCCTGCTGAGACAATTAAGTAAATAAATGAAATCAGGAATGCAACAATTTCTAATGGAATCAACCTTGTAATTATGTCAACATCTCTAGTAAATGAATCACTCCACTCCATTAATATACTTCTTATCCTCCCGCTTTCTTTCAAAACAATGTTCAAAGCTATAGATAATGAAATCAGCCAAAAACAAATAATATTGACTATCCACATGATGATTCTCCAACTATTGGAACGCTTCCACATAGGCACCTTCTCCTCTCTTTATTTAATACTTTTCTACTTTGTATCCAATTCCCCATACTACTTTTAAATATCTCGGATCTCTCGGGTTAATTTCAATTTTCTCTCGAATTCTCCGAATATGCACTGCTACCGTATTATCCGCTGCAAAGGCTTGTTCCTTCCAGACTGTCTCATAAATTTCTTCAATTGAGAATACTTTTCCTGCATTTTTTAAAAGGAGCAGCAAAATCTTATAATCAATCGGCGTTAATTTTACTTCTTCATCATCAACCATAACAATTTTTTTGTCATTATCAATCCAAAGTCCACCAGAACGATAAATTTCACTCTCTTTTGCTTGCTGCATCGTTCCGAATGAAGTATAACGGCGAATTTGAGAACGTACTCTAGCAATTAATTCCAACGGATTAAACGGCTTTGTAATATAATCATCTGCCCCAATATTCAATCCCAATATTTTATCGGTATCCTCTGACTTTGCAGATAAAATAATAACTGGAATCTGACTTTCTTCTCTTAACTTTAATGTTGCACGAATCCCATCCATCTTTGGCATCATAATATCAATCAGCAATAAATGAATTTCATTTTCCTGAATAATCTTTAACGCCTCAATTCCATTATACGCTTTTAAAATCTCATAACCTTCCTGCTTTAAGTATATCTCAATCGCATCTACAATTTCTTTGTCGTCATCACAGACTAAAATACGGTACATAATCTTCCCCTCCTAAATCTCTATTTTTCGTTTCTAATCATAGCAAAAGAAACTATCAAAAATCCAAAAAAATTTCTTAAATATTTCTTACATTTGCTCATTTTTTCATTTAATCCTTCTTTTTCCAATTTGTCTTACTTATATCCTCTAAATTTTCATATTACAGGTGTATCACAAAACTTATAATAAATCAACTCATTCATAAGAATTAGTTTATATATATAGTCTTTATCTTATCTTTACATGTATTCTGAAAAGAGCTATAATAAAATTATTAGAGCGAACAACTATTCTCTTTGCACTGAATTGATTAATTATTTGGGGGTTTTTAGATGGAACAAAGAAAACATGTGTCCGATTCCAAAACAGAACAGGTTTATATTTTACATCCGCAGCATATGAATACGTATGGTCGATTATTTGGAGGTATTCTTATGCAATGGATCGACGAAATCGCTGCAATTGTTGCCAAACGTCATGCCCAATGTGAAGTTACTACTGCTGCGATTGATAATTTAAATTTTAAAGCTGGAGCATCCATCAATGATATGGTCGTGTTGATTGCTCGTCTTACTTATGTCGGAACTTCTTCTATGGAAGTCCGGGTCGATACGTATACCGAAGACTTATCTGGAGAACGACACTCTATTAACCGTGCCTATCTTATTTTTGTAGCAATTGATAAGGATGGACATCCCGTCAAAGTACCTGGTTTAATTATTGAAACAGAAAGTGAAAAAGCGGAGTGGGAAGGCGGAAAGAAGCGATATGAGTTAAGAAAACAGAGACGCCGAGAAGGATATTAGAAATTACATTACTGTAACTGGTGCCAAAAGGCAAGAAATAGGCGGTTGAAAAGTTTGTTTTTCTAAACAACTACTTTTCAACCGCCTCTATTTTTATTACACTATACAAAGAGAAAAACAAAACCTTATTTTATTCTTCTGGACGCTCCATTGGAATAAAGATTCGACCAATCGTTTCTTTTTCCTGTTTTTCTGCTGCTGCCGCTTCTTCGCAAAATACTTCTTGAGAATTAATATATGGTTTGCCACGACGGTCTACTCGTTCATAATGCCCGTCTGCCTGCAAAATACGTGCTTTTACCGTATCGTCCAATTCTACTCGCAAAATATGTTTTACCGCTTCTTTTAAATTTGGATCTTCTACTGGGAATAGGATTTCCACTCGTTTGTCTAGATTACGAGGCATCCAATCTGCACTTCCCATATAAACTTCTTCTGCTCCTCCATTGTGGAAATAGAAAATACGGCTATGTTCCAGGAAATTACCTACGATGGAACGTACGGAAATATTTTCACTGATTCCAGGAATGCCAACCTTCAAACAGCAAATTCCTCGAATAATCAATTCAATCTTAACACCCGCTCTGCTTGCTTCATACAGCGTAGCAATAATCTCTTTATCACATAAGGAATTCATTTTCGCTACAATATGTGCCTCTTTTCCTTCCTGTGCATATTGCATTTCTCTATGAATCAAACGAATAAAGCGATGGCGCAGCCAAAGCGGAGCTACAGACAGACGGTTCCATCCGAGTGGTTCGGAATATCCTGATAACATATTAAATACAGCTGTTGCATCTTCTCCAATGGCTGGGTTGCAGGTAAGCAGTCCACAGTCAGTATACAGTTTAGCCGTCGCATCGTTGTAATTACCTGTTCCAAGATGCACATAACGCCGAATACCTTCTTCTTCGTCTCTCACCACAAGCGTAATTTTACTATGCGTCTTTAATCCAAGCAGACCGTAAATAACATGGCAGCCTGCTTTTTCCAACATTTTTGCCCATATAATGTTATTTTCTTCATCAAAACGAGCTTTCAATTCAACCAATACCGTTACTTGTTTTCCATTTTCTGCTGCCCGTGCTAACGCTGCAATAATTGGTGAATTTCCACTCACACGGTATAACGTCTGCTTAATCGCTAAAACTTGCGGATCAACGGAAGCCTGACGAATAAAATCTACAACAGGATCAAACGTTTGATATGGATGATGAAGTAAAATATCACCTTTTCTTATATTTTCAAAAATAGATAACTCTGGATTAATCTGAGGAACCTTTTTTGGAATATATTTTGGAGTTTTTAGATGATCATAACCATCCAATCCATATACCTTCATTAAAAATGTAAGATCCAATGGACCGCCGATATAATAAATATCTTCTTCCTTTGTATTTAATTCCTTTTTCAGAATACGAAGTAAATCTTTATTGATTTTATCATCTACTTCCAGTTTAATTACTTCTCCCCATTGTCGTTTCTTTAATTGCTTTTGAATTTCTTTCAGTAAATCTGCGGCTTCTTCTTCATCTATACTTAAGTCTGCATTTCGTTCAATTCGATATGGGTGAGCACATACAACATCATAGTTTAAATAAAGCTTATGGATATTCCGCTCAATAATCTGTTCCAATAATATAATTGTAATTCCATTTTCAGATGGAACTTTTACAATACGTGGAAGTACCGACGGAACTTGTACTGTAGCAAAATCTAATTCAGCATCTGCTTCTCCTTTTTTACGGATCAATGACGCAATATTTAACGTTTTATTCCGAATTAATGGAAATGGGCGGGAAGAATCCACTGCCATTGGTGTTAGAACAGGATAGACATTTTTCATAAAATAATCGTCTACAAACTTCTTTTGTTCTTTATTTAACTTTTTATGTGATGTAATAATCGTTACATCTTCCTGTTCCAATAACGGCAACAAGCTGCGGTTATAAGTGGAATATTGTAATTCTACAAATTCATGCAGTTCTTTTGATATTTTTTCCAATTGTTCCTCTGGTTTTAATCCAGCAATATCTGGTTTCTTATACTTGGCATGAACCATATCCTTTAACGATGCAACACGTACCATGAAAAACTCATCCAAATTAGAAGCAGTAATACTTAAAAATTTAAGCCGTTCAAATAATGGCAATGTCTTATCTCTCGCTTCTTCCAATACACGATAATTAAATTGAATCCAACTTAGTTCTCGATTGCGATAATGTTCTGGTTTTAATAATTCAGCATCCATTTAGCAGACCCCCTTCTTTTGCTTTAATACAGGACGAATACCAAATACTTCTTCAAAAAAGTCTGCTTTTTCTTTAAATAGTACTCGCTCCAGTGAAATATCTTCGATTGACTCCGTTGTAATTGTCAACAACTGATTTTTTACTGATGTTTTAATATTCTTAAACTTCTGTTTATGACTGCGATCCATTGCATTCGCAATGCGAAGAATCGCTGTTAATTTCATTACCGTCATATACTGTGCTTCTGACATCTTCCCATCAAATCTATCATAAGGCGGAAAGGCTACCGTATTATAGCGCACAATATTCGCTACCATTTCTCGTTCTGTATGGGATAATCCAATTATCTCCGTAGACATAATAATATCATAGGCACAGTTTCCTGGTGCGCTCATACTAATGTACTTTCCGCAATCATGCAGCACTGCTGAAATCTGAAGCAATAACCGTTCCCTTTTTCCCATTCCATGATACTGTTTCATGCTATCAAAAATTTTGGTCGCATTATTTTGCATTAATAATCCATGACTCTTGCTTCCCATATAACGTTTACTAATATTTACTGCTGCCATTATAATATCGGAAGAGAAATCATGTTCCAAATGAATTAATTTCTTCTGATCTGCCAGATCTGCAATTACTCCATCACAAATATTAATATCTGGTATCCACACCATTTCTGCATTTGTAAAGTCAATTACTTTTTTACAAAGCATCATCGTTGGAAGTACAAGCGATGCCGATGCGACTGGAATATTTAACCGATCTGCCATTGTACGGGCAGAGCCTGATACAACATAATCATAGACCTCATTGAATTCTTGTACTGTCATCCATTCTGGTGAATTTTCATTTAATTTTCTCAGAAAATAAACTAATACATTCCCAATGCAAATTACATTTTTCGTTTCTCTGTCTTTTAAAAACATCTTTTTAAATGTTTCCATATCGTTATCAATCAGCTCACCTACTAACTTGGAAATTGTTCTGTCATCTCCAACCTTCGATAACATTTCTCGAATTCTCATTGCTCCAAGTTTGAAGTTTTGAGTCGTAACTAGTGACTTTTTATCAAACAATGAAACTTGCATACTTCCCGAACCAATATCTACAAACGCTGCGCCTTTCTGAATTAAACGATTAAAGTTATGCTTCCTCGCAGCTACTGCCTTATAACAAATATAACGTTGTTCTGAATTACTTAATACCTGTACACGAATTCCAGTGCGAAGTCGTATCTGATCAAGTACAACACTATTATTTTCTGCTTCACGCAATGCACTTGTTCCAACAACTCGATATTCATTTACATGATATCCTTCCATAATTTCTACAAAGCGTTTTAGCACTTTGCAAATCTCATCCAGGACTTGATAACTGATTCGTTTCAAACGATAGGTATCTTGCCCAAGAGCTACCGCATGACGAACTCGATCTACTTGAACGATCCCTTTTGCTGGTGATACATCAAAGATTTCCAGATCTAATTCGTGAGAACCAATATCTATGACTGCCATTCTTGTCACTGCCATATCCTCACAATCCTTTCTTAAATTAGATAATTTTATCACAGTTTTTATTATACCATGTTTTCCTTATAATTGTTAGATTAAGTTATTGGTTATACGTTAATTCTTTGTAAATTTCCCAAAAAATTTCAGGCTCTTATCACAATTTTATTCTTCTTGTCCTTTCATATAATCAATAAATTGCTGCGCCGTCCTTCCAGATAATCCTCCATGGCTCAATTCCCATTTATTTGCTTCTGCCAATAGAGTTTCCTCATCCATATGAATGTCTGCCTGTTTTGCCAAATAACGTACAATTCCCTGAAACTCTTTTTTATTTGGCGATCCAAAATAAATGGTAACACCAAATCGAGCAACAAGCGAAAGTTTTTCTTGTACAGTATCCGAAGAGTGGAGTTCTGGATTATAATCTTTTGTATCATCAAAACTTTCTTTGATTAGATGTCTGCGGTTAGAAGTTGCATAAATTAGTACATTATCTGGTCTTCGTTCCAATCCGCCTTCGATAACTGCCTTTAAATATTTATATTCAATCTCAAATTCCTCAAATGACAGATCATCCATATAAATAATAAATTTATAGTTTCTATCTTTAATCTGTGCAATAATGGAAGATAAGTCACGGAACTGGTGCTTATACACTTCAATCATACGCAGTCCTTCTGGATAGTACTCATTTAAAATTGCTTTAATACTGGAAGATTTTCCCGTTCCGCTGTCTCCAAATAATAGTACATTATTCGCAGGTTTTCCATCAATAAAATTCTTTGTATTATCAATGAGTTTTTTCTTTTGTCTTTCGTATCCAACCAAATCACTCAACGTTCGATGCTCCGTACATGTGATCGGCTCAATCACTACTTCGTTTTGTTCATTATGCTTAATTCGAAATGCTTTATGAAGTCCTAAACTTCCTACTCCAAATTCCTTATAAAACTCTGCAACACAGCAAGCAAAACTTTCCTCATCTTGTATATCCGCCAAATGACAAGCCAATTCACAGATGCGATCACGAATCCTACGATTAAATACATTTCCATTTTGATTTGTATTCTTATAATTCTTTAATATGCAGCCTAACTTTGTTCCAAATCCCCGATCTAACTGCTCTAAATCAAAGGAAAACAATTCCCGAAATACTACAAAATCCATTTTTGCCAATTCCCATATGCTTCCATTCACTTTTCCAGTCTTCTCACACGCAATGGAAAAAGCATTTTCGTCATTTGCAATGACAAACGCTAAATAAGCATGCCATAAATTCCCCTCTAGTCCGTAATGAGCAGATAATTCAATCAGTTCATTCACACATTCAAAATATGCTGTCTTTACATCTTCCTTATTATAAGAATCATCTTCGTAATGTTCCATTACCCATGTCATATACCCGAAAAAGTTTTCATGTGGTGCGTTTTTATATAAAATTAAATCTGTTGTATTCATATATTATTCCTCTCTTAGTAATTTCCAAGTATTTTCAAGCTCATCACTTCTTCTTTCATTCCTCTTAATGCATTTTGGACGCTAGAATCACTTAAGTTACCCTCCATATCAATAAAGAAACGATATTCCCATGCTTTATCTGGAATTGGACGGGATTCTATCTTTGTCATATTTAAATCATTATAAATAATATGGGATAATGTTTGATACAAAGATCCACTTTCATGAGCAATTTCTAAACAAATACTCAGCTTTTTGGCATCCTTGCGGTAAATCTTTTTTGGAGCAACAATTAAAAAACGAGTTGTATTATCTTTCTCATCATTAACTCCATGCTCTAATACTTTTAATCCGTATAACTCGGCTGCCAATTCACTGGCAATTGCGGCTTTGGATGGATCATTTTGTTCCAATACTGTCTGAGCACTTAACGCAGTATTGTTCAAACTAATCGTTTCCCATTCTTTATGCGCTTCCAAGTAATCTGCACATTGCATAAAACCCTGTGGATGAGAATATACGGTTTGAATCTGTTCCATAGAAGCATTTTGTAATCCCATCAATGCATGTTCTACTTTCAGATAGCATTCATCTACAATTATATTATCATATTTTATTAATAAATCACAGACATCTACAACCATTCCCGCACTGGAATTCTCAATTGGCAATACTGCATAATCTGCTTTTCCATTCGAGACTGCCTTCATTGCATCATCCCATGTATGTACCGAATAATGTTTTATTTGCTTTCCAAAATATTGAAACATCGCACTTTGACTATAAGCTCCAGAAACCCCCTGATACACCACCGTAACATCGGTCTTTTTTATTTGATCAATTTCTTGAAAATGAATTGCATCTAACATATTATGCTCTGCCAGTATCTGATACTGCAATTTACGACTTACTGCCATAATTTGTTTAAACACGTCTTCCACACCACTGCGGTTTAAGTCGCCATGCACTTGATCTTTTAACACCTTTAGTTTACTCTGTTCTCGTTTGCGGTCTAATACCTGTTTTCCTGTTTCAATTTTAAACTTAGCTACATCTTTACAAAGCTGCATTCGTTTTTCAAACAATGTTACAATTTCATTGTCAATTTCATCTAATTGTCCTCTAATTACTTCTAAATCCAGCATAGCTTCCTCCTAAGATTTTTAGTGAATTCCTTCTAACAAATCCAATAATTCCTTCATCGTCTGTCCTGTAACTGGATGCCGATAATAAGGTGCAATTTCCACCATTGGTTTTAATACAAACGTCCTTTTTGGTATCTCTGGATGCGGTAAATTCAAGCGTTCACTTTCTATAACTTGTTTATCATAAAATAATACATCTAAATCTAAGGTTCTAGGTCCCCAATGAACGACTCGTTCTCTATGCGCTTCTCGCTCCAACTGCTGCATAAAATCCAATAGCTCCAACGGCTCCAATATTGTTTTTATTTTCAAACATCCATTTAAAAAAACATCTTGTTCCACTCCCCCATAAGGTTGTGTCTCTATAATAGAAGAGACTTTCTCCACACAAATATGAGGATGCATCCGAATTCGATCAATCGCCTGCTGAATATACCCCATTTTGTCCCCCATATTGGAGCCAAATGCAATATAAGCTTCATGCCATCCCCTTGTAATCTCTACCGACACGGTTTTAAGAGGAAGTCCCACAGGCGCCCAAGGTTTTTTTATTTCCAATGTAAGCTGCTCCAATCCTTTTGTATACAGCAGCAAATCTTCTGCCAGCTTTTCTGCAGCTGCCTCGATTAGTTGAAACGTATTTTCCTGTAAAAACTTGGTAATACGTGCAGCGATATCTCCATAATTAATGGACTCTTCCAGATTATCCTTCTTTCCTGCAACTCTTGTACTTGTATATAGTACTGCATCCACAAGAAATTTCTGTCCTAATTTCTGTTCTTCCTCAAATACTCCATGATTTGCAAATACTTCCAGATCTACAATTTTAATCTTATCCATATTTTCATCAAACCTTTCTATCTTCTGTCTTATCATCCGCTGTTTGTTTCGAAACACAGGATGTCTGCATTCCACTAAGAATGCAGAATTGCTTCTGTCATCTCAATAGCACGTCGATTTGCTTCCACATTATGCACTCGAACAAAGGCATAACCTTTCATAACTGCCAGAACCGTTGTAACAATTGTTCCTTCTTCCCTCTCCTGTGGAGGAAGATTCAATGTTAATCCAATCATAGACTTTCGACTTGTACCAAGCAAAAGTGGATATCCAAGTGTGGAAAGTGACTCCATATGATTCGTTAATGTTAAATTCTGTTCCAGCGTCTTTCCAAATCCGATTCCTGGATCTAAAACAATTTTATCATCGGCAATACCTGCCCGCTTTGCAATCGAAACACTCTCTTTTAAATCAATACAAACTTCTTCTAAAAAATTTTGATAATTCGCCTCAATTCGATTATGCATGAGACAACAAGAAACATTTGCTTTTGCAATTACCTCTGCCATATTAGAATCATATTTTAATCCCCATATATCATTGACCATATCCGCTCCAGCTTCGATTGCAGCAGATGCCACACCTGATTTGTACGTATCAATCGAAATAGGGATATCCAATCGTTTTTTTATTTCACGAATGACTGGTACCACACGTTCGATTTCTTCTTGATCACTCACTTGAACATGACCTGGTCTTGTGGATTCTCCTCCAATGTCTAAAATCGCAGCTCCCTGCTGTAGCATTTCTTCTGCATGATAGAGCGCCTGATCCATTTGATTCCAACAGCCTCCATCCGAAAAAGAGTCTGGGGTTATATTTAAAATTCCCATAATATAGGTGTGGTTGTTTATATCGAAACTTTTGTTTCCAATTTTCATAAGTCTCCTCCATTTTAGTCCTTTATCATTTGAAATACACGATTCACTTTGGATTCTTCCTGTTCAAAACATCCTCTGCATACATAGCTTACTGTTTTGCTACCTGGCTTTTTCACTCCTCGCATTGTCATACACATATGCTCCGCCTCAATTACAACCATAACTCCCTTCGGTTTCAAATACTGCTGTAATGCATCTGCAATTTGAGCAGTTAACTGTTCTTGAATCTGAGGACGCCTTGCAAATATTTCTACGGTACGAGCTAATTTACTCAATCCTACCACTTTCCCATCTGGAATATAGGCGATATGAGCCTTTCCATAAAATGGGAGTAAATGATGTTCACAAGTGGAATAAAAGGCAATATCCTTTTCCAATACCATTTCATTATTTGAAGCAGCAAATGTCTTATTTAAATGCTGTGCTGGATCCATAAATAATCCACCATAGATTTCCTCAAACATTCGAGCTACTCGAGAAGGAGTTTCCAAAAGTCCTTCTCGATGAATATCTTCTCCAATTCCTTCTAATAATAGTCGGACTCCTTGTTCTATTTTCTCTCTATCCATTTCTATTTTTCTCCCTATCTTTTATTTTTTCTCCCGATGTTCTTTCTATTAATCATTTAAGAATTGGAAGACATCTTTCTTTCTAATTTCCACTCTTTTATACAACAATCTAATTCTCCCAAAAAGGATAACGAACCGCAAATTACGGTAATCTCTCCCTCTTTTTTCACTGCCATATTCCAGGCTTCTTTTAAACTAGATGCCGCTTTGACATTTATAAATGGCATCATACGCTTAACGGCTTCCTTTAATGTTTGGGCTGGAAGTGCTCGTTTCCCCTGCGGAGTAATCGTAATTACATCCTTTGCTTTCGGCAAAAGAATTTCCAACATCGCTGGATAATCTTTATCTGCAAGTACTCCTATAACCAAATGATACTTATCTCCTGCAAAATATTGTTCCAGTGATTTTTTTAATTTATAAGCCCCATCTGGATTATGAGCTCCATCTACAAAAACAAGCGGACAACTGCTCACCCGTTCCATTCGTCCTCTCCATCTTGTGTTAGTAATTCCACTTCTAAGCTGCTCATCACTAATAAAATATCCTAACTCTCGCAGTACTTCAATTGTTTCAATTACAACTGCAATATTGTCTGCCTGAAATACACCGAGCAAATGTGTCAACAATTTTTCATATTTCTTATAAAAGATAACTTGACTGCGTACGGTTGCCAATATAATTCTGGCATCGTTTCCATCCGCTTTCACTAACTTACTATGCATTTGATTACATTTCTCTTGAATCACTGCTTCCGCTTCTTCTGACTGCTTCAGCATAACTACAGGTATATTTTCTTTTATAATTCCTGCTTTATGTGATGCAATTTCCTTTAATGTATTGCCAAGTATATTTTTATGGTCGAAACTAATGGAAGTAATGACTGAACAGATTGTAGTTGTAACGATATTCGTAGCATCCAAGTCTCCTCCCAATCCCGTTTCCAATACAACTATCTCACAAGCTTCTCTCTGAAAAAACCAAAACGCAAGCGCCGTTTCGACTTCAAATACGGTAGGACTTATCTGAAGTTCTTCTATCGCATTTCGAATTTCTGTTAACCCTTCTGCAACCATCTGCTTGGAAATCATATTTCCATTTACTTGTATTTTTTCTTCATAAGAAAATAGGGCAGGGGAGCAATAAGTTCCTGTTCGATATCCAGCTTTCTTTAATATAGTAGAAAGATATGCTAACACAGAGCCCTTCCCATTTGTTCCTGCTATATGAATAAATTTTAACTGATCTTGCGGATTACCGAGTGCCTGCATTAATGTGTGCATTGTATCTAATCCAAACACCATCCCCCGTCCTTCTAGACTACCTATATATTCTCTCGCTTCTCTATAATCCATGCTTACCTCCTACATTCTATTTATCTCAATAGAATGAATCTTTACAGGAAACGAATCACCAGTAATGCTTACCTAAGACTACTGTGTTAACTTTCGTTTCTATTTATTATCGGTTTTCAGTATAGTACAAATCCAAAAACTATTCAATACATAGGAAAAAAGAAAAAAACATTGTATAAGTTTTTCATATCGGCAAATACTATGCATATGAAAAATAATTTTATTAAATGTGGGATTACGGGCTGGTGTTTAGAAGTATTATTCACTGGCATTCATTCTTTGATTCAAAAAGATTTTCGTCTTATGAGTCAAACCTCAATCTTAATGTTTCCAATTTATGGAGCTGCTGCATTCCTCCGTCCCATTTATCGCCTAACTAAAAACCGTAATATTTTATTTCGAGGAGGTATCTATACTTGCTGTATTTTTTTAACGGAATACATTAGTGGCAGCCTTTTAAAAAAGAAGGGCATTTGTCCATGGGATTACAGCGGCACTCCTCTTAATATTGGAGGTCTTATCCGTTTAGACTATGCTCCATTTTGGTTTGGAGCGGGACTATTGTTCGAACGTATGATAAAATGAAATCGTTTTCATAAATATCATCATCTTTCCAATAATTTTTTCCAAAACTTCTCATCCATTATTAACAAATTTTATTTTGTTTTTTGGAAAGGTTTTTTTCAAAAAATCCTTTTTTTCCATTCATACGTTCGGATTTTTCATTGAGTTTCTAAATTTTATTTTATTTAGGATTGTACTCTTGTATACATTGCCATAATTTTTGTGTTTTTTCAATGATTTTGACGTTTTTTTCTGAGTATTGACAAATACACCCCTATCGTGCATAATATGGGTGTAACCAAAAAGAACACAGCATTTCAATATCACTTGAAAGAAGGGTAATATAATGAAACAAGATTTAACAACTATTTTAAACTCAATGAAGTATATGAGTAAGGAATTGATGAGTGATAAAAAAGTTTCTGCTGTAGCTCCGATGGATACGTTTCGAAAACAATACGAAGCTGCACAAAGATGTAAGTCGCTCATCTCTAAGTCAAGACGGCTTGCAGGCAAATAATTTGTTATCGTTTTCACTAGCCGACGACTCTAGTTTTTTTTACTAGTTTAATATACACATACTATTATACCTTTTCCCCCTTTCTCTGGAATCTCCCTTCAGTATTTAAACTGTCAATTGATCCAGAGAGTAACACCGCAGTATAGCTTCCGAATACTGCGGTGTTTTTTGTTTTATAATCTGCCCAAAAGATCTCTGGTGAAGATTCTTTTTCTCCTATATTTTACTCAATGCTTTTCAATGATTCTACCATATCAATTTTCTTTAACTTATAGTACATAGAGTAGTTTACTAATAAGGAAAAAAGGCATGTTAATCCTGCACTCATGATATAACTAATTACCGCTACCTGTCTTCCAAACATAACCATATCTACTTCTACAGTTACGATAACAAATTGGTGCAAAATCATTCCTAAAAATACTCCAAATCCTGCTCCAATTAACGTAAGCCATATATTTTCCCGATATACATAGGCAGCCACTTCGCTATCGTAAAATCCCAGCACTTTTAATGTTGCCAACTCTCTGCGTCTTTCCGTAATATTAATATTATTTAAATTATAGAGCACAACAAATGCCAACAATCCTGCTGAAATGATCAGTACAACAATGACAATATTTAAGCTTCCAAGCATCTGCTCAATTGTTTCACGATTTGTACTTACATAAGTCATTGCATATGCCGCAGGCTGATCGAGAATTGTCCTTCCAATTGCTTCTTCATTTTCTACCTGATCTTCTGCTAGGTCAATCAGCATCATATCATAAGAAGGTTCTTCTTCATACAACTGTTTATACAAATCCTTTGTCATATAAACATAATGCATCATATAATTTTCCGTGATATGCCCCACAGTAACCGTCTTTTCTGATTCTTCTCCACTCTTTAGAACAATCTCATCTCCTTCTTTTACATTCAAAGCATTTGCCATCTGTTCTGTTATAATAACCGAATCATCCGAAAGCGCATAAGTTTCGTCAGAAGTACGACTTTGAAATTTAATATATTGAGACAATTCTGAATTCGATTCTGGAACAACGAGATAGGCAGTACGTGTTACCTCATTTTGTACAACATCAACGGATTTCATAAATGTAGCTACTGCATTTTCAATCTCACTCTGCTCTCCTAAATACTCTTCCAGTTTCTCTCTATCCTCTTTTGAGGCATCACTATGTAAACTGAGCATGGCATCATAGAGCTGAATTTGATTGTATTGAATCTCTGCAATATGTATAATCGAATCTCTCAAACCAAACCCTACAATTAAAAGAGCCATACATCCCCCAATTCCAAAAATGGTCATGAAAAATCTCTTTTTATACCGGATCAAATTTCGTATTGTTGCTTTTTGGCTAAAACTCAATCGTTTCCATATAAAACCAATTCGCTCTATTAAGACCCGTTTTCCTGATTTCGGCGCAGCTGGACGCATCAATTGTGCTGGTTGTGCCGCCAGTTCCTTATAACACGCTGCAATTGTTGCCATTACGGTACAGGCTAGCGCTAATCCAGTTCCAAGCAAAGCATAATACAAATTATATGGGATTACCGTTCCTTCTAAAGAAGGATACATAATTTTATAGGATATAATGATAATAAATGGTAAAATCTTCTCTCCTACCAATACTCCAATAATACTGCCTCCTAATGTTGTTAGTAATGCATACCCAATGTATTTCATTGCAATATCTTTTTTATTATATCCTAACGCTTTCAATGTACCAATCTGCGTTCGCTGTTCTTCTACCATACGAGTCATTGTTGTTAAACTGACAAGAGCTGCTACAAGGAAAAAGATAACAGGAAACACTTCTCCAATTGCTCCAATTCGATCTGCATTTTGCCCAAACTCAGAATAAGCAGGAAGCGATTCTCTTCCATAAATATACCATTCTGCTGGTTCCATTTCATCCAATGCCTTTTCTGCCTTTTCAATCTGCTCTTCTGCTTCCTGAATCTGCTTGGCTGCTTCTTCTTCTCCCTCTTCATACTGTTTCTTGGCATCTGCAATTTCTGTTTCAGCGTCTTCTAGTTGTTTTTCTGCATCACTGATTTGTATTTCTCCATCCTCAATCTGCTGTTTTGCCTCTTCTAATGCTTTCTCACCTTCCGCAATCTCTTGTTCTCCCCTTGTAATTTCCGCTTCATTGGCTGTAATCTGCGCCCTTCCAGCTTTTACTTGAGCTTCTGCCGCAGCCAATTGTGCTTTTCCTTGATTTAACTGTGCTTCCCCTTCTGCAATCATTTTTTGAAGGTCTTCTATAGAAAGCAATGCATTTGGAACCTTAGCCTTTGTAAGCTCCAGTTCCGCTTCTGCATTCGCAATCTCGGCCTTGGCTTTCGCCACTTCCACTTCTGCTGCATTTACTGTCATCTTCGCTTGTGCAAGCTGCGTTTTTCCCTCTTCTATTTCTTTTTTTGCTTCAGACAATTGTTTTTCATTCTCTTCAATCTGTTGTTTTCCGTCTTCTAATTCTTTCTTTTTTTGTTCCAGTTCTTGTTTCCCATCCTGGATTTCTTTTTCCCCATCTTCGATCTGCTGTTTTGCTTCAGACAACTCTTTTTCCGATTCTTTTTTTCCGTCTTCTAATTCTTTTTTAGCATCACGAATCTGTTTTTCTGTATCTTCATAAAGCGTTTCATAGCGCCATTCACATCGTTCTTGCTGAATTGCCTCAACTCTTTCTTTTACTATATCTACAATCTCATCATACTCTTCTGAATGGCTTACTACATCTACTGCTCCATCCACTCTCATTTCTATCTGCGTATATGCTTCTGTTACAAATGTTTTCTCAGGTACAATTGCAAATCCGCTAATTGTTCCACTACCAACCGTAGTGCTGCCACGATCAAATGAAATAAAATAAGGACTATTTCCAAAACCTGTTACTTCAAATTCTGTTACAGCTAACGAATCCGTTAACTCATCCTCTGAATAAACAGTAATCGTTTCTCCAATTCGATGACTCGAAGAAAGCGCAGTATCCAAAAGACATTCATTTTCATCCTTTGGCATTCTTCCTTCCGTCACATACAAATGATTCATTTTTTCAGGGGAGGAATAAAATCGAATTACTTCTTGTGAATTTTGTGTATCACATAGTACATCAATCATATATCCCGCCTCCACTTCGGATACGCCAGATATCTGTTCCAACGCTTCGATATCTTCCTCAGCAAAGCCCAATGTACTAATAATACGTAAATCCATCAATTCTGATTCATCATAATAACGATCTGCAGTCAGACGCATATCTGGCTCGGAAGCACGCACCCCTGAAAAAAATGCAACCCCAAGTGCCACAATTAACAAAATGGAAAAAAATCTGCTTTTGCTTTTTTTAATTTCTTGCCAGAAATCTTTATGCAATGCCCGTTTTTTCATTTTTACCTCTTGTTATTCCTGCTTTATTAAAACTTCTTCTAAACTTCTTTTTGGAACATGATGAACCTCATTTTCGTCTCTCCAGTAAATAATATTATCCTCTTTTATTTCCTCTATTACAACTTGTTCTTTTGGCACTCCAAGTGCAATCACCATACTAATACTAAACTGATCTTCATCTAATTCCAAATACTCCATTAACTTTTTACGATCACAATTCATCATCATACATCCTCCCAGCCCCATATCCGTTGCTCCAAGGAAGATACTTTGTGCAGCAATTCCTTCGTCTACTGTTAGAGTTGACTGAATTCGTTTATCTCTTAAAAGAATAATATATGCCGCAGGACGTTCTCCCTTTTCAGGACCATCCCAATCTTTATAATACCCTGCCCATCCAACACAGCGATATACTTGTTCATTTTTTTCTGGGGTACAAATCGTAACATATTTGATATACTGTTTGTTAGCACCGCATGGAGACAATCGCCCCAGATCAACCAATTCTGCTAACTGCTCTTTTGTTATAAGACATTCTTCATGAAATCTGCGCACAGAGCGACTCTTTTTTACTAGTTCTTTTATCATAATTAATCACCTTTCTTTTCTCTATTTCTTCTTATCTTTAGTATAACGTCAGTATTTCATCGAAGCAATAAAAATTTTATAAAGAAATAGTAAAATATCCTTCCTTTCTGATTTTCGTTTTTGAGTTGATTTCTTCGCTTATTTATTTTATACTAATTAAAATAGCAAAAATAGGAGGACAATTACATGAATGTAATTTATACAGAGAAGGCACCTGCTGCAATTGGACCTTATTCCCAAGCCATGACAACAGGAAATTTATTATTTACATCTGGTCAAATCCCGATTAACCCTGCTACTGGAGAAATCGCTGGAACCACTATCCAAGAACAAACCGAACAAGTCATGAAAAATCTTGGAGAAGTCTTATTGGCAGCTGGCAGTTCCTATGATAAAGTAGTAAAAACTACTTGTTTTTTAGCCAATATGGACGATTTCGCTGCATTCAACGAAGTCTATGCCAAATATTTCACGGGTAAACCAGCTCGTTCTTGTGTAGCAGTAAAAACATTACCAAAAAATGTCCTCTGCGAAGTAGAATTGATTGCAGAGCTTTAATATAATATTTATATTCTTCAAACCTACTTTATAGCAAAGTAGGTTTTTTATTTATTGCAAAATCTTAAATTTTTGTGAATCCCTTGACATCGTTTCTGTGCATGTTATAATCAAACCATAATAAGTAGTTTTTAAAACTACTTATTATGGTTTTTATTTTTTTATTATATCTATGTATCTTATAATCTAAATTATTTATAAATATATGTTAGGAGGTTTGACTATGAAGAAACTACATGCAAAAGACCCAGGCAGCGCCATTACTCATTTTATTGGAATGATTGCCGCAATTGCAGCCACTGCTCCACTTCTCATACGTGCTGCACAAAATAGTTCGATTCATGTTATTGCATTTTCTATTTTTATGCTAAGCATGATTTTACTTTATGCTGCAAGTACAACATACCATACATTTGACATTTCTCCTTCCGTTAATAAACGTTTGAAGAAATTAGATCATGCTATGATCTCTATATTAATTGCAGGCAGCTATACGCCAGTTTGCCTTATTGTGCTAGAACCTCCAATGGGATACTTCCTCTGTGCTCTTGTTTGGACCATCGCATTGGCAGGTATTATTATTAAAATGGTTTGGATTTATTGCCCAAAATGGTTCTCTTCCGTTCTTTATATTGCAATGGGATGGCTTTGCATTATCGCTTTTGGACAATTATTAAACAATCTCACTCCAGCAGCTTTTATATGGTTATTAATTGGTGGGATCTTGTATACCGTCGGCGGCATTATCTATGCGCTTAAACTCCCCGTTTTTAATGCCCTTCATAAAAATTTTGGAAGTCATGAAATTTTTCATGTATTTGTAATGGCAGGAAGCTTTTGCCATTTCATGTTCATGTTTCTATATGTGGCAAATATGCCTTTATCTTATTAAATGAACCTTAATTGATACAATATTTCTTACAAAATCCGCATCTTCCCCTGCCGAATTTGTCGAGCGGTTCTTCGTGCATTTTGCGAAAGATTTGTTATAATAAGATTACAGTATAATTTCAGGTAATTGTTTTGAAATTCACTTTAATTATGCAAGAGTGGTTTCCAGTACCTGATATAAAATTACTGGAAAGGGGAAGTTTATGAGTGAAACACGTTATATGATTTCCGACGCTTCAAAAAAAGTAAATGTAGAAGCTCATGTCCTTCGATATTGGGAAGAGGAGTTGAATTTAGAAATTCCAAGAAATGAAATGGGACATCGCTATTACACGGAAGCACATATACGCACGTTTAAACAAATTAAAGAACTAAAAGAAAACGGCTATCAATTAAAAGCAATTAAAATGATTCTGCCGAAACTTACAAGCGTAGATGAAGAAGAATTCCATCTTTTAACTGCACTTTCTGAAGAAATGAATCGAAGGGCTTGTGACGAACCCCCATCTACCCATTCCCCTACACAAGAAAAACAGTCCTCTGAAAACAATACTCCTGCAAATGTCATTCCAATTTCCCGACAAACACTTACTGCTGCATCGGATGAGCGGTATGAACAATTTCAGCAGCTTATGAGTGATATTGTATCACATGCATTACTCTCCAACACGCAACTGCTTGGAGAGTATCTTGGAAATTATATTGGACAGGCCGTATCTGATCGCTTAGTAGAAGAAATTGCCTATCAATTCCAAAACCGGGAAGAATTACAGGAAGCCCGCTTTAAACAGTTAGACGAAGCAATTCGGATGCGTCAAAAAAATAATCTGGAAGCAGCTGCAACAAAAGCTCCAAGAGAAAAGAAAAAACATTTATTTTTCCGTAAAGAAAAAGAAATGTTTGATGATTAATACTATTTCATATTATTATCTGCAAAAAGAGATACCGCCTAAAACGAAATTCGTTTTCTGGCAGTATCTCTTTTCCATCAATGATTTATGTAGGAAATGCCAAATTAATTATTCTTCTTCAATAGCGCCTGTTGGACATACGCCTGCACATGTACCGCAGCTGATGCAGCTATCTGCATCGATAACGTACTGTCCATCTCCTTCAGAGATAGCACCTACTGGACATTCACCTGCACATGTACCACAAGATACACAAGCGTCAGAAATCTTATATGCCATAGTTTTATCCTCCTTATATATTTCTATTGATCCATATACGCTATGGATTGTCTTCTCTAATATTGTAATACACAATAACGGATTTTTCAAGTGAATTTTTAGAAAATCTTGTATCTCTTAACAAACAAAAGAAGCCTCCATAAAAGCTTTCTTTTCGCCATTTATACTAAAATACTTATGATTTATTTTTTCTTTTCACTTCTCTATAGGCTCCTAGAATAATATCCCTTGCCTTCACTGCCTCCGCCTTTTCAAGAGCAGGCACTCCCTTTAATGGATAATCCAAACCTAGATTTTCATATTTTACGATTCCCATTGTATGATAAGGCAGTACATCCAATGCTTTGACATTACCAAGTGTCGCAATAAATGCTCCAAGCTGTTTCAAATAAACTTCCTTGTCAGTAATTCCTGGCACCACAACATGCCGAATCCAAACTTCCACTTTTCTATCAGCTAAATAGCGGGCAAATGCTAAAATTGGAACATTACTCTGTTTTGTTAATTTTTTATGTTCTGCTTCATCCATATGTTTAATATCCAGCATAACTAAATCTGTGACCTTTATCAGTTCATCTATTTTAGCCAGCTGATTAGGATTCGTTGAAAATGTTATTCCAGATGTATCCAAACAAGTGTGAATCTTTTTTTCTTTTGCTTTTTGAAACAGCTGTGTTACAAAATCAATTTGAAGGAGGGGCTCACCTCCTGTTACTGTGAGCCCTCCCTTCTTATAATATTCTTTATTCCGTTCATATTCATCTAGAACTTCATCTACTGAAATCGTTTTTCCGCCATCCACTGCCCAAGTATCCGGATTATGACAGTAGGCGCACCGCATAGGACATCCCTGCATAAAAACAACCATCCGAATACCTGGGCCATCTACAGTGCCAAACGTTTCAACAGAATGAATTCGCCCTATTTTACATGGACTCATGGAATGTTCTGGAAATTACATCATCCTGCTGTTCTTTTGTCAACTTAATAAAGTTAACTGCGTATCCGGATACACGAACCGTCAGCTGAGGATATTTTTCTGGATGCTTCTGTGCATCCAATAACGTTTCTCTTGTAAACACATTGACATTTAAATGATGTCCGCCTTTTTCTGCATATCCATCCAGTAAAGCTACTAAATTATCTACTTGCTGTGTATTTGCACTCATAGTACTTCCTCCTCTTAAATTAAACTTCTTCTAAAGGATCTATTACTCCGTCCTCTAAGTTTGGAATCCTGCAAGCCAAATCTCCTGCTGCACAATCCGTACTATTCGTACGAATTTCCTGTTTGATGCTGCCGTCTTCCTCCACTTGAATGTTCATATGCCCTCCGCCATCCATAATAAACTGGTCGAGCATAGCTACAATATCTTCTATTCTTGGATCTGCCATCTGCTTCACCCTTCTTTTTATTAATCTAAGTCTACTTCCAAGTCTCCCATAAATACCTGATCATCTTTTCCAAGCGCTCCTGGCACAATCGAGAATGTATTTGAAATACCGTCTTGTGCATCTTTGAAGGAAATTTTCGCTACAGAAGACAGAGAAGCGACTGCTCCATGTGTATCTCGTCCATGCATTGGATTTGCTCCTGGCGCCAAAGGTTCTCCCTGACGTCTTCCGCAAGGTGTATTACCTGTGTGTTTGCCATAAACAACATTGGATGTAATTGTTAAAATGGACATTGTTGGAACACCGCCACGATATGTGTGATTTCCACGAATCTTCTGCATAAACTTATGCACAATTTCGGTTGCAATCTTATCTACTCTTTCATCATTGTTTCCATACTTAGGGAAATCTCCCTCTACTTCATAATCTACTACCACTCCATTTTCATCACGGATTGCCTTCACCTTTGCATACTTAATTGCACTCAATGAATCCGCTACAACGGAAAGTCCTGCAATACCAGTTGCAAAATAACGCTTTACATTTTTATCGTGTAATGCCATCTGAATCTTTTCATAGCAGTACTTATCATGCATATAATGAATAATATTCAATGCATTAACATAAACCTTAGCAAGCCATGTCATCATATCGTCATAGCGATCCATTACTTCATCATAATCCAAATATTCCGATGTAATTGGACGATATTTTGGCCCAATCTGTTTTTTGCTAATTTCATCCACTCCGCCATTGATTGCATAAAGCAAACACTTAGCTAAGTTTGCACGAGCGCCAAAGAACTGCATTTCCTTACCAACACGCATCGAAGATACACAACAAGCAATTGCATAATCGTCTCCATGTGTTACACGCATTAAATCATCATTCTCATACTGAATGGATGAAGTCTCAATTGACATTTTTGCACAATAACGCTTAAAGTTTTCTGGCAAACGTGTTGACCAAAGAACTGTCATATTTGGCTCTGGTGCAGTACCAAGGTTCGTCAATGTATGAAGATAACGGAACGAAGTCTTTGTAACAAGAGGACGTCCATCAATACCAATACCTCCAATTGACTCCGTTACCCATGTTGGATCACCAGAGAACAACGCATTGTATTCTGGAGTACGAGCAAATTTTACCATACGTAACTTCATAATAAAATGATCAACAAACTCTTGGATCTGCTCTTCGGTAAAGGTACCATTCTTCAAATCTCTTTCTGCATAAATATCAATAAAGGTAGAGGTACGTCCTAAAGACATTGCAGCGCCATTTTGTTCTTTTACTGCTGCTAAATATCCAAAATAAACTGCCTGAATAGCCTCTTGAACATTTGTAGCTGGTTTAGAAATATCTAAACCGTAGATTTCAGCTAATTTCTTTAATTCTCCAAGTGCACGAATCTGTTCCGATAATTCTTCTCTTTCCCGAATTACATCGGAGTACATAATCGTACGAGTATTATCTTTCTGATCTTTCTTATCTTCAATCAGACGATCCACACCATACAAAGCTACACGGCGATAATCTCCAATAATACGTCCACGGCCATACGCATCTGGCAATCCAGTAATAATATGACTGGAACGGCAAGCTCTCATTTCTGGTGTATAAGCATCAAATACACCTGCATTATGTGTTTTTCTATGCACAGTAAAGAATTCTACTAATTCTGGATCTACTTCATATCCATACTGCTCACACGCCTTCTGTGCTACACGAATACCACCATAAGGCTGAAAAGAACGCTTAAACGGCTTATCTGTTTGGAATCCTACAATTTTTTCTTTTGATTTATCTAAATATCCAGGTCCATGAGAAGTAATCGTGGAAACAATTTTTGTATCCATATCCAACACTCCGCCTGCTTCTCTTTCCTTCTTGGATAAGTCCAATACCTGCTCCCATAAATCTTGTGTATCTTTTGTAGGACCAGCAAGAAATGATTCATCTCCTTCGTATGGAGTGTAATTTTTCTGAATGAAGTCTCTTACATTAATTTCATCTTCCCAGGTTCCGCCATTAAAGCCTGTCCATTCTGTTCTCATACAGTTTTCTCCCTCCTAAAATAAATAAAATTGTACTTGAGGTGAAGTCAAGCGGTTCCGTCAAATGGATATTCACAATCCGCTTTGCCGCTTGTTCATAACTGAATCACCACTACATGGTTTTCCACTTCTATTTCTTCATTTTGGTAAACTATACCATATCTAGTTGTTATTTTTGTGACAGCTACATTATATGCAATTTCCACTCATTCGTCAATGGATATTTTGTATCTAATTTCATACTTGTTGTGAAACTTTTTCTGATTCATTTTGAATATTCGTTACGGTATATCCATTTCGAGTAATAATACGACGCAGTGTTTCTTCAGAAATCGGATGTTTCATACGCACCAAAGCAAATTTTGACTTTAAATTTACTTGAGCCCAAACACCTTCCTCTGCATTAAGAGCATTCTCTACTCGCAGCTTACAATTTCTGCAAGTCATACCTTCCACTCCAATTTTCACACAATATGGATAATGTGCTGTATTTTTATCCTTAACATAAATTTTCCTTTCCTCATCGCCTCCTGCTCCGCAACATCCATGTGCCAGTTTTTTTGTATAACTCTTAATCGCATAAATGCAGATTAAAACTAATATTAAAATAATAATCGCAGTCCCCACAAAATACCTCCTTCCAATTTTTTTATGCTATACGAAAAAGTAGTTTACAGAATGCCTTTAAAAGTAATGCCTGCGTTTAGTTAGTTATACCTAACTATCTTTCCTAAAAAAACCGTCTTGAAAAATTTTAAAAAAATTTAACATAGACGTTGACTACTATATAAAACACTTCTGTTCTTTCTTTTAACTCTATTCTACTGTACGGCTTTGTATTTGTCAAGCCATCTTTTTGAACAAACAAATCGAATACTTCGTGCTGACTCCATTCCCCTACTTCACGTACTGCGATCTTAAATTAACACAAATCCATCGTTAAGGGAATCGAGCCAACTACGAATTATTCTTTAAATTTATCCTATGGATAATGAATTGTTTTTATACTTCAAATAATAAATCTCCATAAGATGGCATTGGCCACATTGATTTATCTACAATCATTTCCAGTTCATCCACTGGTTTTCTCAATGCATCCATTGCCGGAACTACATAATCATGATAGGTTCTAGCCTGTTCCTCCACATTTTCTACCTGTAATGCCTGCTCTGTCTGAACCTTTAATTCTTCCAAAGCACGCTTTGTTTCTGCAAGTAAAGCGGACGTTTGAACCAACAGTTCTTTTTGAACGCTTACATCGGCTTCTGGACAAATGCTGCTAACCGATTTCATAGAATCTGCCAATCCCTGAACTGCCTTAATTACAGCAGGAATAATCTGTTTGCCAGCCATATCAATCATCGTTTTTGCTTCAATATTTCGTACTTTTGCATAAGTTTCATACTGAATTTCTGCACGGGATTCTAATTCCGCCCGTGTATAAATTCCAAATTTTTCATATAGCGCAACTGCTTTATCTGTTACTAAAGCAGGAATTGCATCCACCATAGATGGGAGATTTGGCAATCCTCTGCGTTCTGCTTCTTCTACCCATTCCTGAGAATAGCCATTTCCATTAAATATAATGCGACGATGTTTTGCAATATACTCTTTAATCAAATCGTGTACTGCCATATCAAAGTTTTCTGCATATTCCAAACGATCTGCGGCTTCTTGGAATGCTTCTGCTACAATCGCATTTAATACTACATTTGGCTCTGCTACAGAGTCTCTAGATCCAAGTGAACGGAACTCAAATTTATTATTTGTAAAAGCAAATGGTGAAGTACGGTTTCGATCGGTTGCATCTTTTACTAAAGAAGGAAGCGTTGCAACACCAGTATGCAGTTTTCCTCCTTTTAAAGAACGATGTGCCTCTCCCGTATTGACTAACTGATCCAATACATCATCCAGCTGATCACCTAAAAAGATGGAAATAATTGCTGGCGGCGCCTCATGAGCACCTAAACGATGGTCATTTCCTACATCGGCCGCCGATTCACGAAGCAATTCTGCATGGGTATCTACTGCTTTTAAAATACATGCTAAAATCAACAAAAACTGTACATTCTCATGTGGTGTTTTTCCTGGATCTAATAAGTTAATTCCATCATCGGTTGTTAATGACCAGTTATTATGCTTACCCGATCCATTTACACCGTCAAATGGTTTTTCATGGAGCAAACAACGAAGTCCATGCTTCTCCGCCACAGATTTTAAGGTGGACATAACAAGCTGGTTATGATCGACTGCAATATTCACTTGTGCATAAATCGGAGCCAACTCATGTTGTCCTGGAGCAACTTCATTATGTTGTGTCTTAGCAGTAACTCCAAGCTTCCACAGCTCTATATTCACGTCTCTCATAAACGATCCCACTCGTTCTCGAATCGCTCCAAAATAGTGGTCATCCATTTCCTGACCTTTTGGCGGCATAGCTCCAAATAAGGTACGTCCAGTAAAAATCAAATCTTTTCTCTGTAAAAATTTCTTCTGATCCACTAGAAAATATTCTTGTTCTGGTCCTACCGATGGAATTACTTTTTTACTCGTTGTATTACCAAATAAACGTAAAATACGAAGCGCCTGTGCGTTGATTGCCTCCATCGAACGAAGCAATGGAGTTTTCTTATCCAATGCTTCACCTTTATAAGAACAAAATGCAGTAGGAATACAAAGAATTGCTCCCGTTCCCGTTTCCCGAATAAATGCTGGGGAGGTACAGTCCCATGTCGTATAGCCTCTTGCTTCAAAGGTGGCACGCAAACCTCCCGATGGGAAAGAGGATGCATCTGGCTCTCCTTTGATCAATTCTTTTCCAGAGAATTCCATTAGCACCTTTCCATTTTCTTTTGGTGCCGAAATAAACGAATCGTGTTTCTCTGCTGTTACACCAGTCAATGGCTGGAACCAATGGGTATAATGGGTTGCACCTTTCTCGATTGCCCAATCTTTCATGGCATTTGCTACAACATCTGCCACAACAGGATTTAATTCTGCTCCTTCATCAATTGTTCGTTTCAGTTCTTCGTAAACCTTTTTCGGCAACCTCTCTTTCATTGCCTCATCGCCAAATACATTCTGCCCAAAAATTTCGGCCGCATTGACTTTTTCGTTCATATTGACCTCCTCATATAAAAAACAAAACGATTCGACAAATTACTTCGCCGAAATCGTCCTTGATTTCAAAAAACAAATGAAGTATCTCCATCATACGTAAGTATGAGAAACACGCAAAGCGTGTTTCTCATCCCATTCATTATGTTACATTCTACTATTCTGCTTTTCCAATAGAACCAAATAATTCCATCTTTTCCTTAACAGTAGCCTTAATTGCTTCTGTACCAGGAGCTAATAACTTACGTGGGTCAAATCCCTTACCTTGAAGATCTTTACCTTCTTCAATGTACTTACGAGTAGCAGCAGCAAAGGATAACTGGCATTCTGTATTAACATTAATCTTAGCTACTCCAAGAGAAATTGCCTTCTTAATCTGATCTTCTGGAATACCTGTACCACCATGAAGTACTAATGGCATATCACCTGTCAATTCACTTACAGCCTGTAATGTCTCAAAGCTTAAGCCTTCCCAGTTTGCAGGATATTTACCATGAATATTACCGATACCAGCTGCCAACATCGTAACACCTAAATCAGCAATCTTCTTGCATTCCTGAGGATCTGCACATTCACCCTTACCAATAACACCATCTTCTTCACCGCCAATGGAACCAACTTCTGCTTCTAAGGACATTCCCTTTTCTGCACAAATCTTAACTAATTCCGTTGTCTTTTCCACATTTTCGTCAATTGGGAAGTGGGAACCATCAAACATGATCGAAGAAAATCCAGCTTCAATACACTTCATACATCCTTCGTAGCTACCATGATCTAGATGAAGAGCAACTGGAACTGTAATATTTAACTCTTCCATCATACCATTAACCATACCAACAACAGTCTTATATCCTGTCATATACTTTCCAGCACCCTCTGATACCCCTAAAATAACAGGAGACTTTAATTCCTGTGCAGTTAACAGAATAGCTTTTGTCCACTCTAAGTTATTAATGTTAAACTGACCAACTGCATACTTGCCAGCTTTTGCCTTCTGTAACATTTCTTTTGCTGATACTAACATAATTTACCTCCGTATGAATGATTTCTCTAGTGTAACCTTTTTATCTGACATTGGGATGCGTCAAAAAACCGTTCCACTAATTCTTTTTAATTATAACGCATTTTATAAAAAAAAGAAATAGTTTTTTGCTATTATTTATGCTTATCTGCCCGATTCCATCCTATTTTTTGCGATTGACTTATCTATCTTTATTTATTATGCACATTTTGATAGATTACATTCCAGACTCGCTCAAAAGTCTTTCTCTATTTGATAAATTATTATTGCATTTTTGGATTATTCCTTATATAATAAATTACTAAATATTTTAAAAAATACAATTTTTATCTTAATTAATTGATAAAATTTCTAAAATAAGGAAATTCACTTACTATTAAAAGGAGGAACTATGAACTACTATCTCGCCCCAATGGAGGGTATTACCCGTTATGTATACCGTAATGCCTATGCCCAATTCTACGGTCATATGGACAAATATTTTTCTCCATTTATCGCACCTAGCCATACCCATTGCTTCAATACAAGAGAAAAACAAGATATTTCTCCAGACAATAATAAAACGATTCATTTAATCCCACAGATTTTAACAAACTGTGCGGAGGATTTTATAAAGACTGCCAATGCACTTATTTCACTTGGCTATTCTGAAATTAATCTCAACCTTGGCTGTCCATCTGGAACCGTCGTATCCAAATACAAAGGATCTGGATTTTTGGCAATCCCCGATGAATTAGACCGTTTCCTATATCAGATTTTTTCTAACTTAACAATCAAAATTTCCATCAAAACTCGAATTGGAAAAGAAGACCCAAAAGAATTTACTCGATTAATGAAAATTTATAACCAGTACCCGTTAGAAGAACTTATTATTCATCCCAGAACTCAGACTGACTTTTATAAAAATACACCGAACTGGACTGTGTTTGGAGAAGCAATTTCTATTAGCAAACATCCAATCTGTTACAATGGCGACATTTTTACAAAAGAGGATTATGAACAATTCCATCAAACATTTCCGATGATAACTTCCATTATGTTTGGACGTGGAATCATTACAAATCCTGCCCTCATTTATGAAATAAAAAATCTCCCCCATACAAAGCAGACCCTCTGGAAGTTTCATGAACAAATTTACCAGAATTATCATTCTACCTTAATGGGAGAGAAAAATGTATTATTTAAAATGAAAGAACTATGGTTTTATATGATTCATCTTTTTGAAGACAGTGAAAAAATAGGTAAAAAAATCAAAAAATCCAGGAAGGCTTTGGATTATGAAACTGCTGTCTTTGAATTGTTCCAAAATCATAATCTAGTCAAACAAGTAGATACTAGTTTCTTGAAAAAATAATACCTTATTTATTCATTGGAATCCAAACTTCAAAGATACTGCCTTTCCCAACTACACTTTTTACTTGAATCTGACCATTATAAAACTGTACAATATGTTTTACAATGGATAATCCAAGTCCAGTTCCTCCAACTTTTTTATTCCGCCCCTTATCCACACGATAAAATCGTTCAAAAATACGATCCAACGATTCTTTTGGAATTCCAACTCCAGTATCGGATACTGAAAAATATAATTTTTTTTGATATTCTTCCATTTTAATCGTTACCGTTCCACCTGGGCGATTATACTTAATTGCATTTCCAATCAGATTATTCAACAATTCCTGCATCTGCTGGAGATTCGCATAAATACAAACGGGTTTGCAGTCAAGCTTAATTGTAACATCCATACTTTTTGCCATTGTCTCAAAAGAGGCTAACACATCTTCTAAAAGAGGATACATACGTACTTCGCTGAATACTACCTCTGCCTCTTTTGTTTCCAATCGTGATATCATTAAAATATCATTGATTAAATGAGTCATATTTTCCGTTTCTTTTTTTATTCTTTGGAAGAATTCTTCTTTTTGTGCTTCATTGGTTACAATTCCACTTTCCATTAACTCGATATATCCACGTACTGAAGTCAACGGTGTCTTTAATTCATGCGAAGCATTGGAAAAAAATTCCTGTCGTATTGTCCTCTCTTTTTCCAATTTCTGAATGGATGACTGAATTTCCTTTGACATATTTGCCGTAGTCTCGGCAATAATATTTAACTCAGGATATGGATACTCTTTATAATTAAACTCAGGAGATGCCTCTTGAATTTTTTGAATTTCTCTTGAGATTTCTTTAAGCGGAAGAGAAACCGTTTTTGCAAAACGTGCTGCAAGGCTAATCGCTATCAATGTCGATATCGCAAAGCTTACCAAAATAGATGGCAGGAGCAGCTTAACATAAACTCCTAAACCAATAAACGGGATTGCCACTCGCAGTATTAACTGATGATTCTGTGAATAATGTGTCACATAAAGCATTGAAATATCTAATGTATCGGATCTGCGAACTGCTACTCCATCTTCTCCTTCCAAAGCTTCCTGTACCTCATCTCGATCACTATGATCATACATAGATGAAATATCTTCTACTTCACTATCTGCATAGACTGTCCCATCCAATCCAATAATTGTAAAACGTGCTTTTTCATTACTAACAACTTGAGGCAGTGCCTCTACTTGTTCCTGCAAATCTCGATTCATGTCCAGGGAAGCATCCCAAAATCTTAAAACATATTGCATATGTTCTTCGGTGTTCTCCATTAGAATCCGACTAATCATAAAACAGGAAATAGCACTGCTTAATGACAGTGCTACAAATAAAACAATCATACATTTCCAAAAGACTGCTTTTTTCACTTTGTTTTCCTCCTGATGTCACATTATTGCGACATTAATTCTGGAATCGAGGATACTTTATTTTCCGTTTTTCCACCTACAAAGCGGTATCCGACTCCACGAACTGTTTTAATATATTCTTGTCCGCTTTCGCCAAGTTTCTGTCTAAGTGTCCTTACATGAATGTCCAGTGTTCTAGTTTCTCCATCATACTCATATCCCCATACGGAGTCCAAAAGTTCTTCCCGTGATACAACACGATCTTGATGCTTCCAAAGATACTGCAGCAACTCATACTCTTTATAGGTCAGTTCCAATAATTTTTTATCAAACCACACTTCTCTTGTGCGGAAATTCCATTCTAAACGTCCAATCGTTACAATATCTTTTTCCGATTCTCGTTCTCCATTGGAGCGGCGAAGCAAGGAACGTACTCTGGCAGCTAACTCTAATATGCCAAATGGTTTGGTCATATAGTCGTCTGCTCCTCCATCTAATCCACATACTTTATCAATTTCTTTATCTTTTGCAGTCAGAATCATAATAGGGACTTTCGGACAAATATCGCCACTTCGTATTTGCTGAATCGCAGTTACACCGTCCATACCTGGCAGCATTCGATCAAATATCATTAAATCTGGTACTTTCTCTTTGATTGCCTCCAATGCCTCTTCTGCACTTTCCCATGCACTTACCTGATATCCAAATCCTTCTAAAGCAATTTTTATCAAATCTCTGATGTTTATCTCATCCTCAATGACATAAATTGTCCCCATTTTGTCTCCTCTTTTCTAATGATTTACTATAAAAGCTCTGAACAGCAACGATGCGCCAGACCATGTTTACAGCAAACGAACATGTTTTACACTACCCGTTGTCTGGAACTCCGTCCATTCACAAATATTGACTGCGTGATCCCCAATTCGTTCCAAATACTTGGTTATCATCATAATGTCAATGGCAAGGTCAACTTTACTTCTATCATTTTTGGCAAATTCAATCACATCTGTTTTAGCTTTATCAAACAATTGATCAATCACATCGTCACGTTTCATGATCTCTTTTGCTCTCTCTAAGTCTAACAAAATAAATGCCTCTACTGCATCCCGCACCATCTCTTGTGCTTCTTTTGCCATCTGTAATATATCTTGATTATTGGAAAGTTCTTCAATATTATTGGAACGCAGCGCTAATTCTGCAATATCTGCCGCATGATCTCCAATACGTTCCATATCTGTCACAACCTTCAACGCAGTCGAAACACTTCGCAAGTCCTTTGCAACTGGCTGCTGCTTTAACATAAGTTCTAGACAATGAGATTCAATCGTACGCTCCATATCATTTAATGCACGATCTCCATGAATGACACTTGTTGCTAAATCTGGGTTTTTATTTTTTAATGCACGGATCACTTTCTCAATTGCTTCTTCCGCCATTCCTCCCATTTCTGCTAACTCATGCTTTAATTCTCTCATGTCGTTCGTAAAATTCATACGAGCCATTTTACTTCCTCCATTATAAAATACTTTCTTTTATACGTCAACCATCAGCCAAAACGACCTGTAATATAATCCTCTGTTTCAGGTTTCTTTGGCATTGAGAAAATTTGATTTGTTTCTCCAAATTCAATTACTTCCCCGTTTAAGAAAAATGCAGTATAATCTGAAATTCTGGCTGCTTGCTGCATATTATGCGTTACAATAACAACCGTATATTTTTGTTTCAACTCTTCCATTAAATCTTCAATTTTCAATGTAGAAATTGGGTCCAATGCAGAGGTTGGTTCATCCATTAAAAGTACCTCTGGTTCTACAGATAATGCTCTTGCAATACAAAGACGCTGCTGCTGTCCGCCTGACATTCCAAGTGCCGGCTTTTTCAAACGGTCTTTTACTTCTTCCCAAAGGGCTGCCCCCTTCAAACTTTTTTCTACAATTTCATCCAAACGTTCTTTCGATTTAATACCATGGATCTTTGGTCCATATGTAATATTATCATAAATACTCATTGGAAATGGGTTCGGCTGCTGGAACACCATTCCAACTTTCTTTCTAAGTAAAGTTACATCCACTCTTGGATCATAAATATTTTCTTCATTAATTGTAATACTTCCATCAATTTTTACACTTGGAATCAAATCATTCATTCGATTTAATGTTTTTAAAAAGGTTGACTTTCCACATCCAGATGGACCAATCAATGCAGTGATTGCTTGTTCTTTCATATTCATAGAAACATCTTTTAACGCATGATGTTCTCCATAGTACAAATTCAAATTTTCTGCTTTTATCTTATCCTTTAGCATAACTCCTCCTATATGAATCCACAACAACTCTGTTTCTATTTTCAATAACCATTATTCTGTCTGTAATTTCTTCGCAACTAACTTCGTAACATAATTGATAATAAATACAACTATTAATAAGATCGTAGCAATACCAAATGCCTGTTCATATTCTGCATTGGACATAGAAAGATAAAGCTGAATCGTAAGGCTGCCGCCTGGCTGGCCAATTTTTTCAATTAATCCTTCTCCATACTGTCCAAAGAATGGGAGTGTCTGTGCACTTCCTGCGGTAAATAATAATGCTGCGGATTCTCCAACAATTCGTCCGATCGCTAAAACAACTCCAGTTACAATTCCTGGCATTGCAGATGGCAGCAAAATAGTACGAATCAAATACCATTTTTCTGCTCCCATTCCAAGTGCTCCGATTCGATAAGAATCAGGTACTGTTTTTAAAGCTTCCTGGGTATTTCTTGTAATCAACGGAAGTACCATCAATGCAAGTGTAATTGCACCGGCAATGATCGAATATCCAAAGAGAGAGCCAAACACAACCATACCAAACAAACCAAAAATAATGGATGGGATTCCTGATAGCGTTTCTGTTGTAAACTCAATAATTTTTACAATTTTTCCTGGACGAGCATACTCATTTAAATAAATCGCTGCACCTACACCAATTGGTGTAACAATCAACAATGTAATTATAATCAAATAAAGTGTATTTACAATATTTCCTGCGATACCAAATGTATCATTGATAAAACTTGGAGTTGTACTTAAAAACTGCCAGTCAATTACTCCAATTCCGTGGTAGAAAACATATGCTGTAATTCCTACCAAAAGTAAGATGGAAAATGATGCACAAATATTAATCAGCGCTTGAGCAATTCCGTCTTTTACTCGAACCTTTTTTTGGAAAATGCTATCGTTTCTAATCACTGTTGCATTTTCCACTGTATTCTTTCCAAGCACCTTTTTATTATCTTCAAAAACTCTGCTTTCCATATCGGTTTCCTTTCCTAATAATCCGCTGCTATTATTCCTCTGTTCCTTTTTTCAATATTCTGCTTACTACAACATTAATTATCATAATGAATAAGAACAATACAAGTCCAATCGTAAACAATACCTGCCTATGCAAACCAGAAGAATAGGACATTTCACTTACGATTGCAGTTGTTAAGAAACGTACGGAATTAAATGGAAGTGGGAAGTTTGCTACACTTCCTGACACAAGGCTGATCGCCATTGCCTCTCCAACGGCTCTTCCGACTCCTAACACAACTGCTGCTGCAATTCCTGAACGAGCTGCCGGCAGCACTACTTTGAAAATTGTCTGAATCTTAGTTGCTCCTAATGCAAGGGAACTGCTTCTTAAATGATCTGGAACCGCACGGATTGCAGATTCACTAATATTAATTACAGTTGGTAAAATCATAATTGCAAGTACCAAAACTGCTGAAAGTAAATTTGCCCCGCCTGTGAATTCATGAGAAGGGTCTCCGCTATAAATGAGAAGTTCCAGTTTATACATAATTGGATTTAATATCAAAAGTCCTAAAAGTCCGTATACAACGGATGGAATACCTGCTAATAATTCTACTGCTGGTCGAACAATCGATGCCAAACGTTTTGGCGCCGTCTCCGCTAAAAACACTGCGGTCAATACTCCAATTGGTACTCCAATCAAAACTGCTGCTGCGGTTCCTACAATTGATGTTAAAATAACATTTAAAATTCCATATTCTGGTACAGTTCCAGTTGGATTCCAAGTTGATGAGAATAAAATATCTACAAGTCCAACTTGAAACAATGCTGGCGTACCACTAATAATCATATAAAGTGTAATGGAAGCAACCGCTGCAACCGCTGCAAAAGCACAGACTACAAAGATAATTTCCGCAATTCTCTCCGATGCTTTTTTTCCTGCACTTCCCTTACTCATAACACTGACACTATTCGCCATTATTTTCATCCTTTCCTAAATTCCCATATGAGAACTTGCAACTTACCAATCCTTTGCCAAGATTCCAGAAATTGTATTCATCAGAATACATTCTGGAATCCAGTTACCTTCTATTACTTTACATAGTTTTTCATTAATCTACAGTAATTAAACCTACCTGCTCAATAACAGCCTTTCCTTCGTCAGACTGTAAAAATTCAAAATATGCCTGAATGATGTCTTCTTGTTCTTCGATTTCACCCTTTGTTCCCATAACAAATGGACGCTGTAAGAAATAAGTTCCATTCTTAATATTTTCTGCGGTTGCTTCTACTCCATCCATTTTTAATGCCTTAACAGAATCATCAATAACATCTAAAGAAACATATCCAATTGCACCCTTTACTGCACTTACCTTTGCAATAACAGCTCCTGTATTATCCAATTCATTACTGTAGCTGCATTCTTCTAACTCTAAAATAGATTCAAATGCCTCTCTTGTTCCAGAAGATGCTTCACGTCCAATTACTACAATTGGTTCATCGCTTCCGCCTACTTCACTCCAGTTTTTAATTTCACCTGTATAAATATCTGCTAACTGTTCCTTTGTTAAATCGTCTACTTCATTGGATGGATTAACAACAACTCCAATTCCGTCAATTGCTACAATATTTTCTACAATTCCTTCTGCTTTTTCTTCATCCGTTAAATTTCTGGATACATTTGCTACCTTCGCACTGCCCGATAAAACAGACTCAATACCAGCACCAGAACCAATGAATTCTGCAGTTACATTTGTACCTGGGTATGTATTCATAAATACTTCGTTGGTCGCTCTTGCCATCTTTTCCATAGAAGTGGAGCCTGCCATTGTAAAAGAACCAGTTACTTTGCCTGTAGTTTGAGAACCATCTCCCTGGCTTGTGTTGTTAGCTGCCTGATTTCCACATCCTGCAACCATTGTTACCACTGCTGCCGCTACTGCTGCCAATACTACATTTTTCTTTTTCATAATAATTCCTCCAAATTGATTTTGTGCTCGGCAATCGCATATTGGATTACCTTTATGATATATTGTGCTTTTGTTTTCTATTTATTATCAAACATCTGCCTGCCAAATTTTGTTAGCAGCTCTGTCTGATTACGATTCTTAATTTATCAGAGCATTCCTTATGCAGCTATCAAGAATTTGTATAAACTTTGTAAAGTTTATGTAAATGTAATACTACAAGTATAGTTAATATTATTTGCAGATATAACAATCTCAATCCAATTATCTGGGCTTGACGGTTTCCAAACTTTGTAATAAAGTAAACTTATAAAAGGAGGCAGAAAACATGACTTTTCAAAAAATACAATCCGAAACTGACATTGAACTACTTGCAGCTACTGCAAATGAAATTTGGCATGAATATTTTCCATGTATTTTAAGCAACGAGCAAATTGACTATATGGTTGAGAAACTTCAATCGAAACAACCTATGACAGAACAAATTGCAGATGGATATCTATACTACCTTGTCCAATTAAATGACAATATTATTGGATATATTGGATTGCACCCTGAAAAAGAAAAACTATTTTTAAGCAAACTCTATCTCAAACAAGAAGCACGTAATCATGGATATGCCAGTCAAATGCTTCAATTTATCGAGCAAATCGCACGTGAGCTTGGATTATCTTCTATTTACTTAACCGTTAATAAAAACAATGAACATAGTATCGCCGTATACAAAAAGAAAGGCTTCCTGACCGTAAAAGACCAAGTAGCCGATATCGGAAATGGATTTGTAATGGATGATTATATTATGGAAAAAATCATTGCATAAACTTCATAATCAATATTTTTCTAACAAAAAAGACTGCCAGAGATTACAGTATAAATTCTGTTTAAAACATTCTTATACTGCCCTCCACAGTCTCTTTTCATGATCTCTTTCTATCTCTTAATATCTCCCTTTTTTACTCGATAATATCCTCTCGCATGACTTTTTCCATCTCGAACAGAGCGAGTTATAATTTCCACTTCTGCATCACAAATTCTAATATCTAACACAGTTCCATTTTTCCATTCAGATGGCTGAATTATCTCATTAGAAAGCAAATCTGTCGGTCGGATACTTCCATCATTTACATAGAGATTATAAGAATTTTTCTCCCATTCCACACATCCATCGAGATTATCCATAGATAAGTGGGTATGTCCAGAAATAAAAATTACTCTTCCATACCGATCCACAATCTCTTGGAGCTGCTGATCTCGATTTAAATATGGATGATTCGTTTCTGCTTCTCTCTTCGGATTATGATGAAGCAACGGAGCATGACAGAGAATTAAATGCCAGGATAATTGCTGGTTTTTGGCCAAATGCTGGTCTAACCATTCAAGCTGCCGTCCTTCTTTAAACAAAAATTTTCTCTGATTCGTAACCACCTGAAGCCCAATTACCTCCACTTTTCCCAATCGAACAGCATAGGCTCCATCTGGTCCATACTCTATATCTGGCACCTTTCTTTCTGTCCCTTCCAAAAGCCATTTTTGAAATCTATAATAATGCTCCGTGTCACTTTGTTCTTTTTGATCTGGTGATATTTTCGGTATATCATGATTTCCGATTACTGAAAAAACTGGCGTTTTAGGAAGAATACTACTTAGACAGTTTTTTAGTAAGTCATACTGATGTTTTGTTCCATCATTCGTCATGTCTCCAGCAAGAAGAAGTGCATCTGCTCCCTTTGCCATAGAAAATGCTTGCATAACTGTTCCCATCTTAGTAGAAAGATGCAAATCACTCATTACACAAAAATGGATCTCCTCCTGCATTGGTAACGTCCTACATTCTTGTGGAATCGGAATCAAACTTTCTCTCCACTGTGTCAAATCATCTTGAACTGCTCTAACATAGATATGCGTCGCTGCTGGTGGAATTCCTCGTCCACCCAGCAGCCTCACACTCCCCCTTCCATAGGCATCCAACGGAATATACCCAAATGGTATCCAATTCTTCAATGCTCCATCTTCATCTGCCCAAGAAAGAAAACCTACCACGCATCCAGGTGCATAGAAACAATAACTGCCATCCATTGTTCCTTGCTCAAAAAACTTAACTTTTAATTCCATACCTCTTTTTCCCCAGTAAACTTCCATTACAGTGTAGCGTGATACAAAAAACCATGGGTTCTAACTTTTAACTGATTCTCAGCTCTTTCGATATCTAATTTGTAAACACTACCAACTGGAAACGTCTTTGGAGCAGACGCTGGATTGTGAAAAAGCAATGCCCTGGCATAAGCCATAAGATCTTCTTCAGCTCCGCAAATTAAAATATTTTCGTAGAAACCTTCCCATAACCACCGTTCTGGAACAAAAATACCTTGCGTAAGAAAAACATTCTTATCCTGCATTTTAAAAAATTGGTCAAACTTATGATAGATTCTCTCGTTACTCTCATCGTTACACCATCTCATCCAAAAGGCTGTTTTGGATGAAAAATGTCCATCATTTACTAGAACCATATCAAAATTAATATGTGCGATTACCTCATCCAGATTTCGTTCCGAATTACTAATTAAATATACTTTCATTGTCCATTCCTCCTTCTATACGTTACCCAAACAATTGTTGTTCTGCATTGCCAAATGCAATTTTATCAATATATTCTTTCTCAAAATTAGTGTATAAAAACCTCAATCCATCTTCTGCACTTGGAGGTCTATGATTCATACGATGTGCATCTGTACCCAGAAAATCTACTAACTTCTGCTGTATCAAATAGAGAGCATTTTGCTGAATTTTTTCATCTCCCTCATCAAACACGCTGTATAGATTCATCTGAATCAAACAGCCATTCTTTTTTAACTCATGGACAGTTTCATCTGCAAATAACTGTTTATATCGTTCGAGATGAGCCAGAACTGGAATCCATCCAGCATTTAATAGTTCCATTGTACAAAAGATGGCTTCATCCCGACCGATCCTTGTAGAAAATTCCGTCAGTACATATGGAGTTTGATTTAGAGATGGATAAATTCCTGACTGTAATTTTCCCAAAATACTTTGCATGTTTTTTCTATTACAGTTCACTTCACATCCAAGATATAACTCCACCTCCAGCCACTTTTGTTTTTGTTCCTTCAGCTGTTGAAAAGCGGAAATTGTAGATTCATAATCTCGGTCATAGGCACTACTGTGCGGAGTTGCAATAATTTTCCGAATTCCCTGCTCATATGCCATATAAAGCATGGAATAGGACATATCCAGACTCCAAGACCCATCATCCACTCCTGGCACAATATGCATATGTATATCATACATTTTATGTTCCATATGCTTCACCTCTTCTTTCTCCATATATCTACCTCAATTAATCATGATCGCTTCATTCAATTGTTTCATTTCCTTCAATCAATCACTTCTCTATTTCCCATTTTACTTTATATTACCGTTCTTACTGACTAATTGAATTGTTTTCCTATCCCGCTCTCCATGAAAAAATTTATCCAATACTTTTTGGAAAACTTCCTGATCTGGATCTGCCAATGCAAACAACGTCATAGAAGATTTTAATTTCATATTATCTGGTGAACCAAAAATAACATAGGCATCGTCGGATTCTAACTCTAGCAAAGCTTTTGAAATCTCGATTAAACGACCTCCTAAAATATCATCATTTCGATATGCGATTGCTTCCTCCAAATTAGCAATTGCATAATACTGGGCTGTGCTGCTGCGTCCTAATCCGGCAATCTGCGGAAAAATATACCACATCCAACAGCTGCATTTTTTACCATTTCTGATTTCCGTCAATGCTGACTGATACGCATACCTTTGTGCTTCATGAAATCTCGTTAAATCCATATCACTACCTCCATTTTCTTTTATACAAGTACCAGTATCCTTCCATTTTTACTTTATCCATTGTTGAAAATTGGAATAATATTATCATACATGTACTTTATCAGAATATCAATAGCTGCCCTTTTTACATAATATCCATCTCGCTGCTCATAATATAAATCCAAAATTCGCATCATAAACAAATGTATTGTTCCAATTTCTTTTATACTTAAATCATCATTCATTCGTTTGATGGCTAATGAGATAATTTGATATATGACCTTCCATCTGCCTGCGACAAAATCATATTTTTTTACTATATTTAATCTATAGATTAATTCCACAATAAAAGTTTTTACGGTTTCATACCAATTCTCCATATCCGATTCTGCTAAATCATGAAGAACTTGCCTAATACAATATTGAACGATTTTTAATACTTCTTCCGATGACAAAATAGACATAGTTGCAGATATAATTTGTAACTCTTCACTTGACAACGTTTTTCTTTGGAACGAATCTGACAAAGAATATTGTTCCTTTATATTGGAACAATACATCGTCACCTTGCATGGCCTTGTCATTCCTTCTGTACGAATCAAAGCTTCTCCCTGGCATAACGCTGGTAAACTTGTTTTGTCATCTGGAATAAGTAAGG
Organism: Candidatus Fimimorpha faecalis; assembly: GCA_018712075.1. GTDB lineage: Bacteria > Bacillota > Clostridia > Lachnospirales > Lachnospiraceae > Fimimorpha > Fimimorpha faecalis. Next base: position 3,387 of record DVHN01000045.1, on the reverse strand, counting down.
ATGATTCCAAGATTTTTATATCTTTTTCATTATCAATTCTATGTATTATTTTTGTTCCAGAATTCTTAATCACATCTTCTGCAATTTTGGTAGGACTTTGATCTACAATTAATAACCCTTCTCCAAATGCTCGAATTTCAGCCATAATATTACTCAAAGAATCCACTAATTGTCCTGCTGCATCTGCACCATTTTCAGTATTCGCCTGCTTCTTCGTATTTTTAAAAAGTCGGTGGGCTTCCTCAATAATCATAATATGGGACAAACGTCTATCGGAAATTTTAAAGTGAAGCTTCAAATACTCATAATATTGAACAATGATCGTACCCATTACTAAGCATTTATCCGCATCATCTGCTAGTCCTTCTAATTCAATAATATTACGTCCATTCATGAACTCCTCGTAGTTTGGATGTTCTTGCGTATTTAGCAAAATCCCCTTCAATCCATCAATAAAAGATTTCATACGGGTTGACATTGCACCACGATAATTTCCTAAAACCTCATCTCCAAATTGAGCATGATCTAAATAATCATCAATTTCTTTCAGTAAATTACTAAAAGTCGGATATAGAAATTCTTCAGGAAGTTCCTCTTTATAAATATTGGAATTTGTTGCAATATCCCATCCAGCTTTTATATATACATGATACAAACACTGCTCTAAAATATTTGGCATCGCTGCACTCATCTCAAATGCAGACGCAATAATTGTCTTTATGCTATCAATATGAAATGCAATATTCGTATTTTCAGGAAACCAAAATGGATTAATCCTTATCATGCTCACATCAGAAGAACGATCTTCCTCTGCTTTCATTACCCAAGTCTTCAAATCTGGATAATAGGTTTTCAAGGAGCGATACTCACCTTTTACAGGCTCAATAACAAGAAATGGAATATCCATTTTTTCTATTACATTAAATAATGTATTTGTTTTTCCTGCACCAGTCATTCCACAAATAAAGGCATGGCGATTGAGAGCTTGTATTGGAAGATAAAAGTTTGAAATTTTCGTACCATTCCATGTAATATTTCCAATATCAATACCAGTTGTAATATCCGCAGGAGATACAAGAGAAAATTCCTCATTTTCAATAAACTCAAATCCACTATACTCCTTTGTTGGAAACATCATCAGTGGAATCACTTCTTTTGTTCCTGCAATCAATGCATTTACAGGCTCAGTATCCCACTTTAAATCATAATCCCACAACTTTAATGCTCCTGACATAGAACAGGCAACTGTCTGAATGACATCTTCATCATTTGCTTTTACCATCACTTCTACTTTCCAAAGTTGTGTCTGCAATGCTCGATTCAATCGGTATAATTCTTGATCCATTTCCTGAATCAGCATCTCTGCTCTTTTATTCTTTTGTTTTCTCGTTATTCCAAAATTACTGGAATAATTTCCAGATCTTTCTTCCCTTCCTATTATAATATTTCTTAATTTTACTTTGTCTGTAATTCTCTCTATCAAGTTCTCTTGTCTACCATAATTACTACTTAATCCAGTTGTGTCATTCCAGTCAATCTCTGAATAAAATCTTAATTGATCATGTATTTCTTTCAATTCTTTTAAGCGTTGCTCAATTTCTTGCCCTTTTTCTACTGGAATAAATCGAACTTTCACACAATATTCTTGAGTCGATGGCAATGCTGAAGTTACTGCTGTAATCCAAGAACCATAACTTTCCTTTTTTCTCTCCTCCCCATTCACTTCTCGATTTTTGGTTGGAATCAAAATCTTCCCATAAATTGTCTTAGAATCGTTCTTTTTATCGTGAATCAACTGAGTTTCTACTCTTCCATAGACCCCACGTATTAAAGATTTTATCGGTTCTTCTCCTTTTCTCATAGAAGATATGGCAAATATCGTATCGTAACTTCCATTCTGATCCATACCATGCGAAACCATGAATTCTATCTCTTCCTCATAAGCTGCCATTGTGTTTGCCATTTTAAAAGCCAACTTTTCCATTTGATTTTCTGATTCTACCATCTTATTCTGACCGTTTATTTTAGGTTTTCCAAGTTTTCTTATAATCAACTGAGACGGATATTCAACACTTGGCTCTCGTTTGTATTTTTTTAATAGTAACTTGGCTGCTTTTTCGCAAAGCTCATCGACATCCTGGTTTAGAAAGGAAGGTCTCTCCATCCCCTCTAAAACAGCAGCATATTTTTCTCCATCTGTTTCCTTATATGTTGATCCAAAAAACCTTTTCACATTTTCTAATACTTGTTTCCTGATATTATGTTCTTCCATAAACAAACCCTCTATAATATGTATCATTCAATCGCTCTTAAGAAAATCGGACTTCAATCGGTATCCCCAATATGCTCCAGCGATGTAACAAAATAGCCTTGAATATCCAAGTCCAACTGTTTTATCAGTTGTTCCCATAAATGAGCTTTTTCAAGCATCTCTTCATATTTTTCTGTATTACCAGTAATATGATCATCCAAATCGTCTTCCACTGACTTCATCGTTTTTTCAATTTCATCATTCAAATCAGTAAATATAGTATCAAAATCATTTACCTGAACAATCCAGCCTTTTATTGTATCTTTTAATACATGTTGAGATCCATTGAATTTAATATCTGTTTTTATCTTATCCTCCAGCTGATTATCTAATACTAACAAGTCAATTTTTTCATTCAATCCCCCCTCTCCTTCAATTATTAAATATTCCCGTTTGCTAAAGAGTAATCCTTTTTTTACAAATTGCTTCATATCGTTTTTTATTATGTTTATAAAGTTATTAGTTATCGTTCCATTTAACGTTATCATACCATTGACAACATTATTTCCTACGCCAGTGATATTCTTCTTTTTATTGTTCAAATCGTTTTTCATACTGTCTGATTGATTTTGGATATAGGTTAATATAGTTTTCTCCCAGTCGTCTATTGAATTGAGAATATCATTTATATTTTCATTATTTTTTCTATCTTTCCGTTCTTTCTTAATATAGCAATCCAAATTATCTCTAAAATCCTCTAATTGCTTTAATACTAACTGATATCTCGCATCAATATAATTCTGAATACCGTCAAGTATCTTCGCATACTCTTGATTAACTGGCACAACATCCACGCTCAATTTTTCGATTTGATCTAAAAATTGGAAATATAATTCTCTATTTTTACTTCCTAAAATATTAATTTGTGCCTTTCCTCCCAATCCCTTCCAAGTTAAATGAAATTCTTTTGTAATGCTTCTCAATTGTTTTTGATAATCCTTCAATGCAGTTTTAAGTCTCTCCATATATAAATCTGGTATTTTATTAAGATTATTTTCAACATCTTTAAATTTATTTTTTTTTGTATTTATTAATTCTTTTATACTACGATCAATTAAATTTTTTACAAGACTTTT